>NZ_AYMF01000041.1:0-85391 GCF_000633435.1 Achromobacter sp. DH1f
GGCCGCGCTCGGCAGGCCGCCGACGCCCCAGGCGGCCCAAGAACACAGCCCCAGGCAAGCAACCAAAAACCAACAGCGGCCTAAGCAACCGCCCCATAAATGGCCCGAGCCTGCGCCGCATCCGCCACAGGCCGCCCCAACGCAAGCGCCCCTTCAACCGCCTGCCGAACCAGATCGGCATTCCCCCCCGCCACCGACCCATCCCGCAACTTCAGATTATTCTCGAACCCCACCCGCATATGCCCCCCAAACGCCGCCGCCGTCGTCACGCAAGCATTCTCCTCAGCCCCGAACGCACAAACCGCCCAAGGCAGCGTATGGTCGTAAGCCGCCAGAAACGGCAGCAGATCGTAAGCCGATGACGTCTGCCCCACGCTATAGCGCCCCAGCACGAACAGCACCGACCAGGCCCCCGGCGGCACCAGCCCCCGCGCCCGCAGCGACAGCCAGCGCCGCACATCCCCTTCGTCGTACAGAATGATCTGCGCCATGATCCGGCGCTCTGCCACCCACGCCAGGAAAGCCGCCAGCTCCGCCTCAGGGATCTCCGGCACCGCGATCTCCCGCAATCCCATCGACACCGCTTCCGGCTGCAACTCGCGTACCAATGCGATCTGCTCCGCCGCCTTGTACACCCCCGCCGCCTCGCTCGTCACCTGCACCAGCAGCTCGCGGCCCACGGCGCGGTCCACCGCCGCCAGCGCCTCGCGGTACGCGTGCGCGTCCAGCAGATGGCTGCCGTCCGGCTTGCGCACGTGCATGTGCATCATCGCCGCGCCTGCGTCCAGGCAGGCGCGCGCCTCCAACGCCAGCGCGTCCGGCGTCATCGGCACCGCCGGATGGTCCGCCGCCTTCTTGTACGCCCCGTTCGGCGCCACCGTCACGATCACCGGCGACTCGGCCAGCGCCGCGCGGGCAAACGTAGCCGCGCTCATGGCTGGATCTCCGGCAGTTCCGGCGCAATCAGGTCCAGCCCCGCACGCAGCAGCCGGTCGTAGCGCGCGCGTTCGGCCGCGATCGTTTCCGGCGTCCAGGTATAGAACCCTTCACCGGCTTTCATCCCGTAGCGTCCGTCCGCCGCGCGTTCCGCCAGGCATTGCGCCGGATGGTCATCGTTGCAGAACGTCGGATACATCGTCGCGCCCGCCGCCGCGTGCACATCGATGCCCGCGTGGTCGCGCTGCATCACCGGGCCGGCCGCCAGGAAACGGAAGCCAAAACCGAAACGCACCGCCGCGTCCACGTCTTCCGGCGACGCAATACCGCGGTCGATCAGATTGAACGCCTCGCGCGACAGCGCATGCTGCAGGCGGTTGGCCAGGAAACCCGGCAGGTCCTGGCGCACCTTCACCGGCACGCTGCCGCAGCGGCGCATGAATGCGATCAGTGCATCCGCACGGGCCTCGTCGCTGGCCTTGCCCATCACCACTTCCACCAGCGGCACCAGGTGCGCCGGCATGAAAAAGTGCAAGCCCAGCATGCGTTCCCGCGTCGTCAACCCCTGGCTGATCGCGCTGATCGGGAAACTGGAACTGTTGCTGGCCAGCACCGCATCCGGCCGCGCGCGCTGCACCAGGTCGGCGAACAGCGCCTGCTTGATGTCCAGCCGTTCCGGCACGCACTCGATCACCAGGTCCACACTGGCCCAGTCCACCGCGTCCAGGCTGGGCGCCGTGCCCAGCAGCGGCGCGTTGGCCTCGCGGCCAATGGTCTTGAGGTTTTCCGCCACGCGGGCGGGCAGCGCGGCGGCGCGCGCGGCGTCCGGCTCGATCACTGTCGTGCGGCAGGCGGCGCGCGTCAGCACCACCGCCACGTCGGCGCCCATCGTGCCGCCGCCCACCACTACCGCATGCGCCGCGCCCGGATTGGGCAGGGCCTTCGCGTCCGTCTGCATGGTTTGCTCCTTATTCTGAAACCGCTGCTGCATCAGTATTGGGCGCCGAGTGTAGAGAAGCTTGTTTGATTGATGAATCAGATTTTTTGGATAGAATGATCGACAAATCAGATCAATAATCGAGACCGCCGACAGCATGCAGATCAATCTTTCGATGCGCGATATCGACACCACCCTGGTGCTCGGGCGCACGCTCAACTTTCGCCAGGCGGCCGCGCAGTTGCACCTGTCGCAGTCGGCCCTGTCCACCCAGGTCCAGCGCATCGAGGAAGCGCTGGGCGTGAAGCTGTTCGACCGCACCACGCGCACCGTGCGGCTGACGGCCGCGGGCGAAGTCTTCATGCAGCAGGCCGCGGCATTGCAGGTGGCGTTTCGTGATGCCATCGCCGCCGTCAGCGGCATCGCCAGCGCCGAGCACGGCCAGGTGTCGGTCGCCGCGCTGCCGTCGCTGGCCGCACGGCTGTTGCCGCGCGTGCTGATGGCCTACCGCCAGGCCCACCCGCAGGTCGCGCTGAAAGTACGCGATACGCTGTCCGGCCCCGCCTTCGACCTGGTACGGGCCGGCGAGGTGGACTTTGCCCTGACCGCCGCCGACCCGCAGCACGCCGACCTGCACTACGTGCCGCTCATGTCCGACAGCTTCATCCTGCTGATCCCCCAGGCGCACCCGCTGGCCAAGTCGCGCGGGCCTTTGCGCTGGGCCGACACGGCGTCTGCCGCGCACGTGTCCATGGTGCATCCCAGCAGCGTGCGCCAGTACACCGAATGGGCCTTTCTGCAGAACCGCATCCGCTTCACGCCGGCCTTCGAGGCCGAGCACCTGACCACCATCGTCGCGATGGTGGAATGCGGCTTTGGCGTGGCGGCGCTGCCCGAGATCGCTGCGGGGGCGGTGGCGCAGAACGGCATCGTGCAGCGGCCGCTGATCGGGCCGGTGGCCGAGCGGTCGATCGGCCTGGTCACGGCGCGCAACCGCAGCCTGCCGCCGGCGGCGGCCGCGCTGGTGGCGACGCTGAGGGAATATCTGGCGGACCCGGCGCGCTGACGGCGGGCGGGAAACCGCTGGGGGATCCGCGGGCAGTGCGGGGTGCCAAGGCAAGAGGGCCCCCCAGGCGCGGCACCTCTCGCGGCTCAGGTCCCGCGCCGGGCCTGTTCCGACGCCAGATAGGCGTCACGCGAGGGCAGCAGATGGTCCCGGCACACCGCCATCAGCGTGTCGCGATCACCATCGCGCAGCGCATGGATCATGGCCCAGTGTTCCTGGCGTGCGCGTTCGCGGTAATTGGCCGCGGCCAGCGAGCCGAAGCGGATCGGGTGGGTGCGGCGCGCGTATTCCTCGATGGCCTGGCCCAGCACGGCGTTGTCCAGCAGGCCGAAGAATTCGCGATGAAAGCGCTGGTTGCTGCGAAACACGCGACGCGCGTCGCCATCGGCCACCGCCGCGTCGTGTTCGCGCTGCACTGCGGTCAGCGCCGCCAGCCGCGCCGGGGGCACGGGCAGCGGCATGAGGCTGGCGGCATGCACTTCAAGCACCTCGCGCAGCGCGTACAGTTCCATCACCTCGTTCACCGAAAACGCCCGCACCACCGCGCCCACGTTGCGCTTGCGTTCCACCACCCCCAGCAGCTCCAGGTCGACCAGCACCTGGCGCACCGCGTGGCGCTTCATGCCGAAGCGCGCCATCAGCTCGTCTTCGGTCAGCCGTTCGCGTGGATGCAGCCGGCCGAAGACGATGTCTTCTTCCAGCGCCGCCACCGCTTGCGAGACGGCGTCGGGCGCTTGCGGTTGCAGGGCGTCGGGGGTGATGGCGTTCATGGTGCAGGGCAGGGGCAGGGTTATTTCTTGGGCACCGTATCCCGCGTGACCCCGGCGCGCAGGAAGTCGAAATCGACGCCCTGGTCGGCCTGCGTGACGGTCTGCAGGAACAGCTTGCGGTAGCCGCGGTCGGCGGTGGGGCGTTCGACCGGGCGGGCCGCCATGCGGCGGGCCAGCTCGGCGTCGTCCACCAGCAGCGCGATTTCTCGCCGCGCCACCGACAGGCGGATACGGTCGCCATTTTGCACGTAGGCCAGCGGTCCGCCAATCGCGGCCTCGGGCGTGACATGCAGCACGATGGTGCCGGCCGCCGTGCCGCTCATGCGGCCGTCGGAAATGCGCACCATGTCCTTGACCCCGGCGCGCGCCAGCTTCTTGGGAATCGGCATGTAGCCGGCTTCGGGCATGCCCGGCGCGCCGGTGGGGCCGATGCGCTTGAGCACCAGCACGTCGTCGGCAGTCACGTCCAGCGCCTCGTCGTCGATGCGGCGGGCCATGTCTTCGGCGTCTTCGAACACCACCGCGCGGCCTTCGTGTTCCATCAGCTTGGGGTTGGCGGCCGACTGCTTGATGATGGCGCCGCCCGGGGCCAGGTTGCCGCGCAGCACGGCCAGGCCGCCCACGGGGTAGATCGGGTCGGCGGCGCTGCGGATCACGTCCTGCTTGAAAGGGGCGGGGGCGTCGTCCAGTTCCTCGCCCAGGGTGCGGCCCGATACCGTCAGGGCGTCCAGGTGCAGGAAGGGGCGCAGCTCGCGCAGCAGGGCGGGCATGCCGCCGGCATGGTGGAAGTCTTCCATGTAGTGCTGGCCCGAGGGCTTCAGGTCCACCAGCACCGGGGTCTCGCGGCTGATGCGGTCCAGGCCTGCCAGGTCGATGTCGATGCCCAGGCGGCCTGCAATGGCCGTCAGGTGCACGATGCCGTTGGTCGAGCCGCCGATGGCCAGCAGCACGCGCAGCGCGTTTTCGATGGACTTGCCGGTCAGGATCTGGTCGGGCGTCAGGCGCGAAGCGGCCAT
Organism: Achromobacter sp. DH1f; assembly: GCF_000633435.1. Taxonomy (NCBI): domain Bacteria; kingdom Pseudomonadati; phylum Pseudomonadota; class Betaproteobacteria; order Burkholderiales; family Alcaligenaceae; genus Achromobacter; species Achromobacter sp. DH1f. Next base: position 4,726 of record NZ_AYMF01000041.1, read on the forward strand.
GGTGACGGCGGTCGCGCCGGTGCGCTCGGCCACGCGGACCCGGTCGGCCGTGACGGCGGGGGCCGATGCGCCGCCCGCCACCATCATGCCCAGCGCTTCGGTGATGCAGGCCATGGTGCTGGCCGTGCCCATGACCGAACAGGTGCCCACGCTGGCCACCAACTGGTTGTTGACGTCGGCGATCTCGGGCGCATCGATCTCTTCGGCGCGGTAGCGGCCCCAGTAGCGGCGGCAGTCGGTGCAGGCGCCCACGCGTTCACCGCGATGCGAGCCGGTCAGCATGGACCCGGTCACCAGCTGGATCGCCGGCACGCCAGCCGACGCGGCGCCCATCAGCTGCGCCGGCACGGTCTTGTCGCAGCCGCCGATCAGCACCACGGCATCCATGGGCTGGGCGCGGATCATTTCCTCGGTGTCCATGGACATGAGGTTGCGCAGGTACATGCTGGTGGGCTGCGAGAAGCTCTCGTGCACCGAGATGGTGGGGAAGTCCATCGGCAGGCCGCCGGCCAGCATCACGCCGCGCTTGACCGCTTCGATCAGCTGCGGCGCGTTGCCGTGGCAGGGGTTGTAGCTGCTGCCGGTGTTGACGATGCCGATGATGGGGCGCGACAGCGCGTCGTCGGACAGGCCGGCGCCCTTGATGAAGGCCTTGCGCAGGAACAGGGAAAAACCGATGTCGCCGTAGTTGGTCAGCCCGCGCGCCACGCCGCGCGACTGCGCGCCGTCGCTGTCGAAGGGGCCTTTGGCGGGCTTGCCGCCCTGGGTGTCGTCCGTCATTTTTGTTCCCGATAATATTATTGATAATTCAGGGGCATGATCATATCCAGCCTTTGAAAGTCGCCGCAAGCGGTTTCAGCAGGTTTTTTTATTGATCAAAATAAACGATCAGTCGATAGAAAAATTCTGATTCATCTATCAAGTTTCGGCTCCTACACTGGCGCGGTTGACGAGCCGGGCGTCCGTTTCATTCCTATACTCATCCCGGCAGGAGACCTACCCATGTCCGACCTGCGCCTGCGGCCTCGCCGCGCCTTGCTGCTTTCCCTGCTGGCCGTCTGCGCCGGCGCCGCGACCCCGGCGATGGCTGCCGATGCGTACCCCGACAAGCCCATCCGCCTGATCGTGCCGTACCCGCCCGGAGGCGCCACCGACGTGATCGGCCGCGTGCTGGCGCAGGAACTGACCGGCGCGCTGGGCCAGTCGGTGATCGTGGAAAACCGCGCGGGCGCGGCCGGCAACATCGGCGCCGACCAGGTGGCCAAGGCGCAACCCGACGGCTACACGCTGCTGATGGGCGCGCTGACCAGCCATGCCATCAACGCCGCGCTGTACCGCGGCCGAGTCACGTACGACGTGGAAAAGAGCTTCGCGCCGGTATCCATCGTGGGCACGGTGCCGCTGGTGTTCGTGGTCAACCCGACGGTGCAGGCCAACAACCTGCAGCAGCTGATTGCGCTGGCCAAGTCGCGCCCGGGCTACGTCACCATGGCCTCGGCCGGCAACGGTTCGCCGCAGCACCTGGCCGGTGAAATGTTCAAGCGCGCCGCTGGCGTGGACATCCTGCACGTGCCCTACAAGGGCAGCGGCCCGGCCATGACCGACCTGATGGGCGGCCAGGTGCTGAGCATGATCGAAACCGTGCCGGCTTCGCAGGCCAGCATCAAGGCCGGCAAGCTGCGCGCGCTGGCGGTGACATCGCCGCAGCGCGTCGAAGCCTTGCCCGATGTGCCCACCGCGGCCGAGGCCGGCCTGAAGGACTTCGAAGTCAGCTCCATGTTCGGCATCGTCGCGCCCGCCAATACTCCGGCACCGGTCATCGAACGCCTGAACGGCGAGTTGAAGAAGATCCTGGCCAAGCCCACGGTCAAGGCGTCGCTGCTGAACCAGGGCGCCATCGCCGAATGGACCAGCCCGGCCGATGCCCGCGCCCGCGTGTCGGCCGAACTGGCCCGCTGGACCAAGGTCATCGACGAAGCCGGCGTCAAGCCGGAATAAACCGGCAGGTTTCATCAAAAAAAGGGGCGGCACGCAGACGCGGCCGCCCGCCTGCGGCCCCCCGGTATCCGGCGGGCCGCATTGTTGCGTCTGCCGGCTGCCGCTTTTGCGCCACATGCCAAAAATAGTCACAAATTTTCGGCGTTATTGTTTGCGTGCATTGCGGTGCAGCACGCAACGGACATGAAGATTGGGATAGATTGAGGAATCATTCATAGCGCCGATGACGGGCAGGCACGCACACTCGCCGACTATGTTGAAATATTCCGCAATACAGCATCGGCGCCCGTCCGCCGGGTGGTTGACCCCAAACTGACTACACCGTAATGTTCTTTGCAGCCTTCCTAGGACGGCGGGGGACTCCAATGACTGAGACTCAGGACGAAAAGTCGATCCTGTACCTGCATTTCGGTACGCCTAGCCCGTATTGGAGGCTGGCGGCCGACAGCGATGCGATCGAACTATCCGCCGTCAAGGGCGCCACCAACATTGCCATGGCGCTGCAGCCCGAGCAGGCGCAAGCCATTCGCGCCCTGACCGGCATCACCTCAAGCCTGCGTATCGACATCTCGCTGTATGGCGAGCCGGTACGCCTGCACCTGGTCGGCCGCAAGATCAACCCCACCGAATGGGCCGGCACTGCGTCGGCCCATACCGATACCGATTCTGTCGCGCGCGACCTGGTCGAAGGCCTGTCGTTCGCCGAAACCGTGGTGTCCGAAGCCAATTCGGTCATCGTCATCGTCGACCAGCACGGCCGCGTGCAGCGCTTCAACAAGGTCAGCGAGGAATACACCGGCAAGCGCGAACAGGACATCGTCGGGCGCAGCGTGTTCGACATGTTCATGACGCGCGAAGAGGCCGCGGCCTCGCGCCGCAACATCGCCGAGTTCTACAAGCGTGGCCAGTCGTACGAGGTCGAACGGCTGATCAACACGGTCAAGGGCCCGCGCCTGTTCCTGTTCCGCAACAAGTTCGTCACCAGCGGCAGCGGCGAAAAGCGCGTCTACCTGATCTGCTCGGGCACCGACATCACCGAAGAACGCCAGGCGCAGGAGCGCCTGCGGGTGCTGGCCAACACCGACATGCTGACCAACCTGCCCAACCGCCACGCCATCACGGCGCGGTTGCAGGCGGCGCTGGCCGAAGGCGAGGGCGCCAGCGGCGGCGTGCTGTTCCTGGACCTGGACAATTTCAAGCGCATCAACGACCACTACGGCCACGGCTTTGGCGACCGCCTGCTCAAGTCGGTGGCAGTGGCCATTTCCAGCTGCCTGTCGCCGGGCCAGACGCTGGCGCGGCTGGGCGGCGACGAATTCATCGTGCTGCAGGAAGGCGCGCAGGCCTGGCAACTGGAAGCCACCGCCGAGCGCATCATCGAGCGCCTGCGCGAACCGTTCCGCCAGGAACTGATCGAGGTCTACACCAGCTGCTCGATCGGCATCGCCATGTACCCGCAGCACGGCGAAGACCTGGACAGCGTGGTGCGCAGCGCCGATATCGCCATGTACGTGGCCAAAGAGGCCGGCCGCCACACGTACCGCGTGTTCCAGCCCGATATGGACCGCCGCAACGCCGACTACGTCTGGCTGGACACCAACCTGCGCAAGGCGTTGGCTGAAGGCCACCTGATGCTGTATTACCAGCCCAAGCTGGCCGGCCGCGGCGGCGACGTCGACAGCGTCGAAGCCCTGCTGCGCTGGCGCTCGCCCGAGCGCGGCATGATCTGCCCCAGCGTCTTCATCCCCTATGCCGAGGAATCCGGCCTGATCTCGCAATTGGGCGTCTGGGTGATGCGCGAGGCCGCGCGCCAGGCCGCCGCCTGGAAGCGCGACGGCCTGAACCTGCGCGTGGCCGTCAACATGTCGGCGCGCCAACTGGATGACAAGGGCGTGGTCAGCGAATTCATGCGGGCGGTCAGCGATGCCGGGCTGGATCCCTGCCTGCTGGACATCGAACTGACCGAAAGCTGCCTGATCGAAGACGAAGTCGCCGCGATCGAGCTCATGAAGCAGTTCCGCCAACTGGGCGCGCGGGTGCACCTGGATGACTTCGGCACCGGCTATTCGTCGCTGTCGCAGCTGGCGCGCATTCCGCTGGACGCGATCAAGCTGGACGCCAGCTTCGTGCGCGGCGTGAACGAGAACCCGGTGTCGCAAGCGCTGGCGCGGGCCATCGTGGCCGTGGCCCGCACGCTGGAACTGAAGGTGATCGCCGAAGGCGTGGAAACCCAGGAAGAAACCGCCTTCCTGGACACGCTGGGCGTCGATGCCAAGCAGGGCTACCTGTACGCCAAGCCGATGCCGGCGGCGGAATTCACCGCCTGGCTGGCGCAGCGGCGCCGGCTGCACCTGATCGCCTGACGCCGTGCGTGGCGGCGGGCAGGCCCGCCGCGGCCTGCCCCTTTCAATGCATCGTCGCGTCCAGCGTCGTCTCGGCGCCGCCGGACGAGCGCCGGTTCTGCGCCATCACCAGCCGTTCCATGTAGGCCCGATCCTTCGGGTCGATCATGAAGGCGGCGTCCACCCAGTCTTCGGTAATGTCCATCAGCTCTGACCGCGTCAGCTGCAACACGCGCTGGCGCGCCCGCAGCATGGCGCGCATGCCGTTGAGCTTGGGCCGCATCACGTCGATGAAGGTGCGGGTGGCCTTGTAGGCGTCGCCCGGCTCGAACACCACGTCCACCAGGCCGCGGGCCTGGAACCATTCGGCGGTGTGCGATTCGCCCGAACCGATCAGTTCCTCGGCCAGCTTCATGCCCGAGCGCCGCGCCACCAGCGAATAGCCGCCCATGCCCGGGAACAGGTTGAACGCCATTTCAGGAAAGCCCATGCGGGCGTTGTTCTGCGCCAGCACGAAGTGGTGGGCCAGGGCCGCCTCGAAGCCGCCGCCCAGGGCCGTGCCTTCGATCATGGCCAGCGACACGGCGCCGGTGTCAAAGCCGCGCGTGGCCGCGTGCACGCAATCCACGCAAGCGCGCGCATAGGCGCGCAGCGCTTCGCGCTTGCCCGTGCGGATGGCTTCGGCAAAGAAGTTCAGGTCGCCGCCCACGTTGTAGATCTGCGGCACCAGCGAACCGGTGACCCAGAAGTCGATGGGCAGGCCCGAATCCTTGGCGGCGCGCGCCAGGGTCATGATTTCGTCGATCAGTTCATGGTTAAAGCAGGGGCGCGGCTGGGCGCGCAGCATCATCCACATGACGCGTCGTCCTTCTTCGTAGAACGCGGAGACTTGCTTCAGAGTGCCTGCGGCGGTGAAGGGATGGCAATCCGGATGAATGAGTTGATTCATTAGCTTTCGTCCAATCGATCAAGGTGAGTCGGAGTACTGCGGGGCCAGCCTAAACCAGCTGGCGCCCAGTCCCTCTCATGCAAACCTCGTTCGGCCGGCCAGAGTTCTCTGTAGTGCAAACATCCGAGTGATTGTTGGGAAAACTTTGCATCGGCGGCGCCCGGTCATGCACGTGGATGACGTGCGCCTCGTCAATGCGGATGAGGACTGTCGCGAATTCGCGAGGATCGGCGTTGCCGCGATGCGGGGCCGTGGCCTCATGCAAAAGGAGGGGGCAGACGCTTGTCGTGGCGTGCTGGGGCGGTGCGCACGAGGCCTCGTTGTGACGCTGCAACAGAAATCAGGGAATCCCGTTAAATGCGAATAATCTCATTTACTAATAAGATTCATTCTCGATATTATCGCGGCTCGATAAAACCTACACACTGCTCGCGATGTCTTCGTTTCCTGTCCCGCGCGCCCTGATCCTGGGCGCCGCGTTTGCCTTGCCATTCCCCTTTTCTGCCCTTGCCGCCGAGCCGGCGCAGCTGGCGCCCATCAGTGTCGAGGGCGCCAATGCCGACGACCCCCGCCTGCCCGAAACGTCCACCGCCACCCGCACCCAGACCCCGGCCCGCTACGTGCCGCAGGCCATCGACAGCGTCAAGGTCGAGAACCTGCAGAACTACGGCATCCGCACGCTCGGCGACGCCCTGGCCGGCATACCCAACGTCACCAACGCACAGGACACGCGCTTTGACTCGCTGCGCATCCGCGGCTTTGACGCCAGCAACGACTTCTACCTGGACGGCATCCGCGACGACAGCCAGTACGTGCGCGACCTCCACAACATCGAGCGGATCGACGTGCTGAAGGGCCCGGCGGCGGTGCTGTACGGCCGCGGCAGCCAGGGCGGCATCGTCAACCGCGTCAGCAAGGCGCCGCAGCCGGGCCGCGAATCCACCTTCGAAGCCCAGGCCGGCAGCTGGGACCTGCGCAGCGTCTACGGCGACCTGAGCGCCGACCCCACCGATCACGTCAGCGTGCGCCTGAACATCGGCCAGGAAGAGACCAACAGCTTTCGCCACAAGATCGGCGGCACCCGCCAACTGGTCGCGCCGTCGCTGAACTGGCGCATCACGCCTGACCTGGACTGGCTGGTGCAGTACGAATACAGCCGCTACGACCGCACCCCCGACCGCGGCATTCCCAGCGTCAACGGCCGCCCCGCCGACGTGGGCCGCAGCACCGTCTACGGCAACCCCGACCGCGACTACATCGACGACCGCGCACAATCGTTCCGTTCGCGTCTGTCCTACGCGCTGGCCCCGGGCTGGCAACTGCGCTACACGCTGGCCGTGTTCGCGCTGGACAGCGAGTTCGACAACACCTACCTGACGGGCTACAACGCCGCCACCCGCAAGGTCGCGCGCACCCGCTGGCAGCAGGACCTGTCCACCCGCAACCTGACCAACAACCTGGAAACCGAAGGCCTGTTCCATACTGGCAGCATCGAACACCGTGTGCTGTTCGGCGTAGAACTGGCCAACCAGGACCGTTCTCCCAAGCTCTACACCACCGCCACCCGCGGCCCCGGCGCGCAGGCCGTGCCGTCGCTGGACCTGTACGACCCCGACTTGTCGCAGCAGCACAATGGCGCCATGGCGATCAACAGCGACGCGCGCCATAAGGTCAAGAGCCAGGGCTACTACGTGCAGGACCAGATCAAGCTGGACGACGCCTGGCAAGTGCTGCTGGGCCTGCGCATGGACCGCTTCAGCATCGATTCCACCAACCGCCTGCTGGACGCCTCGGCCAACCGCGACAGCCACGGCCTGAGCCCGCGCGCCGGGGTGGTGTGGACGCCGGTACGCGACCATTCCTTCTACGCCTCGTACAGCAAGACGTTCTCGCCCACGGGCGGCGGCACCATTGGCATCACGCCGAACGCACGCGGCAACACCAACGACCTGGACCCGGAACACACGCGGCAGTACGAAGTCGGCGTCAAGAGCGACTGGCTGGACGGCCAGCTGAGCACCACGCTGGCCCTGTATCAGCTGGAGCTCTACAACCGCCGCACCACCGATCCGGTGGACCCGAGCATCGTGCTGCTGACCGGCCTGCAACGTTCGCGCGGCATCGAGCTGACGGCGGCCGGGCGCCTGACGGGCAACTGGTACCTGCGCGGCGGCATCGGCCTGCAGAACGCATCCATCGTCGAAGACAACAACGGCCTGGCCGGCAACCGCGTCAGCAATGTGGCGCGGCGCAACGGCAGCGTGTTCCTGACCTACAAGCCGGCCGAAGGCCTGTACGGCGAAACCGGCCTGACCTTCGTCGGCCAGCGCTACGCCGACAACGCCAACTCGGCCGTGCTGCCCGGCTACGCCACCTGGGACGCGCTGGTCGGCTACCGCACCGGCCGCTGGGACTGGCGCCTGGCCATGCGCAACATCACCGACAAGGGCTATTACGCCTCGGCCACCAGCGCCGGCCAGATCCTGGTCGGCGAACCGCGCACGGTGGTGGCGACGGCGCAGTATCGCTTCTGATCGGGGCGGTTCCGGCAAGACGGACGGGCGCTTCGGCGCCCGTTTTTTATGGGACGTTTTCCGGCTTGTTCAGGCTTTGCCGATGAACGAACATGGCACAGTGATGGAGAACGAATGATGCGAAGCAGGGCCAATGAAGAGGCGATGGCCGAGATGTACCGCGATGACCCAGCCTTTGCGCTGGAACTGGTCAATCAAATTCTCGCGGATGGAGATCAGGAAGAATTGCTTATCGTGCTGCGCCAGATGGCGTTGGCTTTCGGCGGTATGCAGATGGTGGCTGAACAGGCTCGGCTGAATCCGACTCAGCTTTATCGCACCTTGTCGCCCAAAGGTAATCCCGCCCTGAGCAGTCTGCTCGCCATCCTCCGGGCGATGGGGCTGCGGCTGGCCGTGGCACCCCTTGCGCAGGCGGCCCCCGCCCCGGTCAGAATGGGCTGAGGCCGTGCACCGGACTTACTGTGGCTCGATCTTCGCGTCGATTGCCCGCTGGGTCCAGATCTGGCGTTGCGATTGGGCAAACGCCTGGTGTTCGGCCAGCGTATTGGGGGCGACCTGCATGCCCAGGGTCTCGAATTTCGCCACGCTGTCGGGTTCCTGCAGGATCTGCGTGATTTCCCGGTTCAGGCGTTCGACCACGGGGGCAGGGGTGCCTTTCGGGGCCGCCACGCCGACCCATACCACCAGGTCGAAGTTCTTGTAGCCCAGCTCGGCCAGCGTCGGCACCGCGGGAAAGTCCTTGGACCGCGCCTGGCCCGTGAAGGCAATGCCGCGCAGCTTGCCGCTGTGCATGAACGACGTCACCACCGACAGGTCGGCGAACAGGTAGTCGACGTGGCCGCCCAGCAGGTCGGTGACGGCGGGCGGCTGGCTCTTGTAGGGCACGGCGTTGGCGGCGGCGCCGGCCACGCTGTTGAAGGTGGCGCCAGCGATCTGGCTGGTGGGCGAGCCGTAGGCGTAGTTCAGCGGCTTGTCGCGGGTGGCCTGCACCAGCCTGGACACCGAGTCGTAGGGCGAGTCTTCGCGCACCACCAGCATCATCGGGATGGTGGCAATACGGATGACGTGGATGAAATCGCCCGTCGGGTCATAGGGCAGCTTGCGAAACAGGGCCGGCGTGGCCGAGTGGGTCGAGCTGCTGGTCAGGATCAGCGTGTAGCCGTCGGCGGCGGCGCGGGCGGCGGTCGACGAGCCGATGGTGCCCGAGGCGCCGGGCTTGTTCTCGATGACGATCGGCACGCCCAGGCGCGGACCGAGCTTTTCGGTCAGGATGCGCGCGCTGGTGTCGGTGGCGCTGCCGGGCGAGAACGGCACGACGATGGTGATGGGCTTGCTGGGGTAGGCGTCTTCGGCCTGGGCGGGGCCGGCGAAGGCGGCCAGGGCCAGGGCGCAGGCGGCGGCAAACAGGCGCGGGCGGCTGCGGTCCGGAATGGGGGTCATGAAAGTCTCCTGTGTTTTTTCTTGAGGCCCGGCCGTGCGTCGAACCGTGTGCGGGTGGCCCGCGTCGGGTCGCCTGCGGGTCGTCCAGGCCTGCGCCATGATGCGGCCGCCCGGCTTATCCCAACAAGGGACTAATTTTCATAGACCTATTCCGTATCCCGATAAGTGACGGGTCTGGCGGCGATGCCGCGGCGGCAAGGCCGGCCGCGGTCAGCCGTTGTCCGAAGCGCTCACCGATGGGCTGACCGAAGCGCCGTCTGGCGCCTCATCGAACCGCGTCGGATCCGGCGCGGCCTCGCGGGCCTGTAGCGTCGCTTCCAGACTGGCAAGAAAGGCGCTGGCGGCCAGCGGCAGCCGGGCGCTGTGGCGCTGGATCAGCCACAGCGCATGCCCACGCTGGCCTGCGCCGCCAATGGGCGCGGTGCGCAGGCCCAACTGGCGGGCAAAGGCGCAGACGTAGCCGGGCACCACGGTGATGCCCAGACCGGCGCACACCAGGTTCAGCACCGACGTCAGCATGCCGGCCTCGATGCCCGAGCGAAACTGCAGATCCAGTTCGCCGCTGATGCGGTCCACGGCGCGGCGCACGCTGTAGACGTTGCGCAGGGTGATGTGTTCATACGCGGCCAGGTCGGCCCAGCGCACGCTTTTCTTGCGCGCCAGCGGGTGGTCGGGGGCGCAGACGGCGTGCATCGCGTCGCGGTAGATCACCCGGGCGGCCAGGCCGTCGCCTGCGATCTCGGTGGAGACGATGCCGAAGTCGGCGTGGCCGTGGCGCACGTGTTCGATGGTTTCGTCGGTGTTCAGTTCGAACAGGTCCAGCTTCACGCCCGGATGGCTGCGGTGGTAGCGCGCGATCACGTTGCCCAACAGGCCCACCATCATCATCGGCGAGCAGGCCACGCCCACCGTGCCGCGCTCCAACGCCCGCATGCCGGACATGCTGCGTTCGGCGGCGCGCACGGTGCCCAGGATTTCCTGGGCATAGGCGTAGAAGTCGGCCGCGCCTTCGCACGGCGTGACGCTGCGGGTCGATCGCTCGAACAGCGGCTGGCCGACCTCGGCTTCCAGTTCGGCGCACAGCTTGCTGACGGCCGATTGCGTGATGAAGGCCGCGCGGGCAGCGGCCGTGAAGCTGCGCAATTCATACAGCGCGCAGAATGCGCGCAACTGCTTCAAGGTGATATTCATGGTCGGGGCGGGCAGGGGTCAGGCTTGCGGCGGGCCGGGAGCGGCAGGTGTCGTCGCATCCCGGCAAGCCTATTGCCGACCCAGCATATCCCGATCCGCGTCCTGGCGTGGCGCCAGGCTGCGAATCGACCCCGGCGTACGCGAAAAACGCACCGGAATGGACGTGGCCGTCAGGGTGCCCTCGGTGGGGTGCTCGACCTGCTGGAAAAAGCCCGTGGCGGCCAGGTGCGGGTCGTCGAACAGGGCGTCGGGCGTATTGACCCGGGAATGCGGGATGTCGGCATCGGCCAGCCGCGCCAGCCAGTCGTCGGTGGTGTGCAAGGCCACGATGGCGGCCAGGTCCGCATACAGCGCATCGAAGTGGCGGGCGCGCGCGGGCGGACTGGCGTAGCGCGGGTCGGTGGCCAGGTCGGCGCGCCCGGCCAGCGCAAAGAAGCGCTGCCATTGCGCATCCGTATAGGGCAGCAGCGCCAGATGGCCGTCCAGGGTGCGGTAGGGCCGGCGTTCGGGCGACAGGACCCGGCGGTAGCCCATGTCGCCGCGCGGCGGGTCGAAAGTGCGTCCGCCCATATGCTCGATCAGCGTGAACGACACCAGGGTCTCGAACATGGGCACCTCGATGGCCTGGCCGCGCCCGGACTTCTCGCGTTCGTACAGCGCCATCGGAATCGCATAGGCCAGGGTCAGCCCGGCCACCTTGTCGGCCATGATGGTGTTGATATAGGCGGGCGCGCCGCTGTTGCGGCCTTGCAGGTCGGCCAGGCCGCTCATGGCCTGGATGATGTCGTCGAAGGCGGGCTGCGCGGCATATGGCCCGTCCTGGCCAAAGCCTACCGCCGAACAGTAGATCAGCCGCGGGTTGCGGGCGCACAGGCTGGCGGCGTCCAGCCCGGCCCGCGCCAGCGCGCGCGGCCGCACGTTCGAGATGAACACGTCGGCGCCGTCGACCAATTCCAGCAGGCGCTGGCGGTCGTCGGGGTGCTTGGCGTCCAGCGTGATGCTGCGCTTGTTGCGGTTCAGGTTCAGGTACACCGCGCCCATGCCCGGCGAGGCGGCCGGTACCGAGGCCCGGAACACGTCGCCTTCCGGGGACTCGACCTTGATGACGTCGGCCCCCATGTCACCCAGGATCTGCGTGGCGTACGGGCCCATGCCGACCGAGGTCATGTCCACCACCCGCACGCCGGCCAGCGGGCCGGTGGCCGGGGCGGCGGTCATTGCGCCTCCGGGGCGCGCTTGCGGGCCAGGAAGGGCGCCATGTGACGGCGCGGCTCGTCGGTGGTGAAGGCGTTGCCGAAGGCGTCGACGCTGCGGTCCAGACCGGCTTCAAGCGTGGACGTCTCCCAGTAGCGCAGCAGCGCCTTTTGCGAGCGCACGGCCAGCGGTCCGCTGGCCGCGATGGGGCCGACGGTGCGTTCCACCAGGGCGTCCAGCGCCTCGGCGCCAGGTTCGCACAGGAATTGCAGGAATCCCCAGCGCAGCGCCTGGTCGGCGTCGACGGTGGCGCCGGTCAGCAGCAGCCAGTTCGTGGCGCCCGGGCCGATCAGGGCGGGCAGCAGCACGGCGTGGATCACCGACGGAATGCCGACGTGCACTTCCGGCATGCCGAACACGCCATCGCGCGACCCCAGGCGGATGTCGCAGGCTGCGGCCAGTTCCATGCCGGCGCCCAGGCAGAAGCCGGGCAGGCGGGCAATGGTGGGCACCGGCACGTCGCGCACGGCGTCGCACAGGTGGCGCAGGTTGGTGATGAAGGCGCGGCCACCGGCCGGGTCCAGTTCGGCCATTTCATAGATATTGGCGCCGCCGACAAAAGCCTTGTCGCCGCTGCCGCGGATGACCAGCGCGCGGGCGTCGGGCTGTGCGGCGATCCAGCGCACGGCCTCGGTCAGGCCCAGGGTGACGGGCGTGGCCAGGATGTTCAGGCTCTTGGCATCGTGGATCTGCAAGGTGTACACGCCGCGCTCGTCGCGCTGGACGAGGCTGTGGGCAAAGGCGGGAATGGGGGCGGTCATGGCAAGTGTCTCTTTCGTGGAATCGTTGGCGTTGCCAGCCATCCTAGGCCCGGTCGTTGATCACGACAAACAAGTAATTTTCATGGAATAAGTCTGAAGTGGAATGAATCGACGGGGCGGGTTCAAGGCAATGGCGAACCGGCCGCGGCGGGAGTAGTCTTGCCGCTACCCGGGCGACGAGCCTGTTCATGACGAGGGTCTACATGGGTGCTCTGACAAGAATCGCGATGATCGCAAGCATGAGTCTGCTGACGGCCTGCGCCGCGCCGCCGCCCAGGCAGGCCGCCAACGAAAGCGTCGAGAAAGTCCCCGTCAAGGTCGCGCTGGAAAACGGCGGCACCGCCTCGGGTGACCTGGTCGTGACCGTATTCACGCCCGCCGGCGCCGGCAAGCATCCGCTGATCGTCATCAACCATGGCCGGGCGGGCGACCCGGCCGGCCGGGCCAAGCTGGGCCGGGCGCGCTACACGTCGGCCTCGCAGTTCTTCGCGGATGCGGGCTTCGTGGTGGCCGTGCCGGTGCGCCTGGGCTACGGGGCCACCGGCGGCCCCGACCTGGAAAACAGCGGCCCCTGCGGCGACCGCCGCTTCACCCCCATGTTCGACCGGGCCGCCAGCCAGATCAGCCAGGTGGTGCAGGCAATGTCGCAACGCCCGGACGTGGACGCCTCGCGCATCGTCGTGCTGGGCCAGTCGGTGGGCGGAGGCTCCACCGTGGCGCTGGCGGCCCAGAACCCGCCCGGGGTCAAGGCCGCCATCAACTTCGCAGGCGGGGCGGGCGGCGACCCCGTGCGCTCGCCCGGCAAGTCCTGCGGGCCGGAACGGTTGCAAGCCACCTACGCCGCCTATGGCCAGGCGACCCGCCTGCCGATGCTATGGATCTACACCGAAAACGACCTGTACTGGGGCCCCGACTGGCCCAAGCAGTGGGTCGCCGCCTACAACCAGGCAGGCGGCCACGCCACGTTTGTGCCGATGGGGCCGGATGGCGAGAACGGGCATAGCCTGTTTACCCATTCGCCGCAGAAGTGGAAGCCGATCGTGGCGAAGTTCTTGCGCGAGCAGGGGTTTTCGATGGGGGAGTAGCGGGCAGGCGATCAGGCGTATTGCGCGAGGCCATTGCCCATCGACCAGTTCTCTTTCGCCACCTCCACCAGGTTCACGAACACGTCTTCCGGGCGAATGCCTGGGCTTTCGGCGAGCAGTTCCGCCGTCCGCGCAAACAGCGCCTTCTTCTGTTCCAGCGTGCGGGTGTTGTTGGCGGTGATCTGGATGAACACCAGGTCATCGCTACGCGCAACGCCCAGGTACGACTTGCCATAGCGGAAGTCCGCCGCGTCATGCTGGGTAACGGTCATGAACTGATCGTCTTCGGGAACGTTGAAGGTGTCGCGCAGCGCGCGATAGACGCTGTCGAAGATGGCCTGCCTGTAGGCGTCGCTCTTTCCGGTGCGCATTGAGATATGAACGAGTGGCATGTTGGGGCTCTCCTTGGGTTGGACCGCTCCATACTAATCATTCTGATACGCTATGGATGTTTATTTCAACGATAAATATCTGAAATGACTGCGCAATCGCTTGACCTCGATGCCGTGAAAGCCTTCGTCCGCATCGTAGAGCTGGGAAGCTTTACCCGGGCCGCCGAGGCGCTGCAGACGACGCAGGCCGGCATCAGCCTGAAGCTCAAGCGGCTGGAAGACCGGCTGGATACCCGACTGATCGAGCGCACGCCCCGGTATGTCGAGCTATCCGCAAGCGGAGCAATGTTTCTGGAACATGCGCGTGAACTGCTGGCGGCCCATGACCGCGCCCTGGCGGCATTTTCCAGCGCTCGGCAGCGAATCACAGTTGGCATCAGCGATCACGTTGCGGGGCCGGAACTGCCTGCGCTGATCGCACGCATGAACGCGCAAGATCCCGGGTTGTTGATCGACATCCGGATCGGATCGTCCGGCGACCTGCTGCAAAGCTTCGACCGCCGCGAACTCGACACGGTCATCGTCCGCCTGAATGCCGGCCGCAGCGATGGGACCCTGATTGCCGAAGAAAAACTGGGCTGGTTCGCCGCGCCGGGCTGGCAATACCGAGCCGACGAACCCCTGCCGCTTGCCACCCTGGCAGAGCCCTGCGGGGTTCGTGCGCTGGCCGCCAGTCTTCTGGATGCCGCGCACGTCCCCTGGCGAGAAGTCTTTGTCGGCGGCGGCGTGGCGGCCGTCGCGGCGGCGGTCATGGCGGGGTTGGGCGTAGCCGCGCTGGCGCCGAGGATGCTGCCCTTCGGCGCCGTGGATATCGGCGCGAAACTCGGGCTGCCCGAATTGCCGTCTCTGCCCGTCGTGCTTCACACCCGAAGCCAGGATGCCCGCACGCAGGATGCGCTGGCCGCACTTTCCGCTGCGTTTCGCAGCGTGGTGCGCGGGTAGCCGACGCTACCCGCCCCGGCCCGGATCGCCGTCCCGCGCCGGGCCATCAACCCGGCTGAGCGGTTTCACTGCGATTCGTCGCAACGTCCGTCGCCAGCGCGAAGCCTTCATCGAGCCACCCGGTAATCCCGCCGATCATCACCTTCACCGGCCGCCCCAACTGGGCAAACCGTATCGCGCCCCGTGTCGCGCCATTGCAGTGTGGCCCGGCGCAGTACGTCACAAACAGCGTATCCGCCGGGTAGTCCACGAGTTTGGACTCGACGATCTTGCCGTGCGGCAGATTCAGCGCGCCCGGCACGTGGCCCTGCGCATACAGCGCCGGACTGCGCACATCCAGCAGCACGAAACCCGGTGCGCCGCTGGCCAGCGCGCTGGAAACATCGGAACAATCGGTCTCGAACTGCATGGCCGCACGAAAGTGGGCCAGGGCAGTTTCGCTGTGGGCGGCGGGGATGGCGGTGACGGCGTTGGGGGTCGACATGGTTGATCTCTGCGGGAAGGGGTTGTTGAAGCGGTGCCTGGAAAACCAATCCAGTGACGTCATTCTGGCCGTTGGCCGCCATTCGCAGTAGTGGCGTAAATGCCATTCTTCGGTAACATCACGCCATGGCTAATCATCTTGTCGTTGCGCTGGCTTATGACCGGCTCTGTACCTTCGAATTTGGCTGCGTCACCGAGCTGTTCGCGCTGGAACGGCCGGAACTCGGCGTCGACTGGTATCGCTTCGCCGTCTGCGCCAGCGAACCGGGTCCGCTGCGGGCCGCAGGCGGCATCACGGTCGCTGCGCCTTACACACTGAAGATGCTGGACCGCGCCGATACGATCGTGGTGCCCGGTTGGCGCGACGCCGACGAATTGCCGCCCGAGCCACTGCTCAAGCGCATCCGCCTGGCCTACCAGCGCGGGGCGCGGCTGTGCTCGATCTGCTCGGGCGTGTTCGTGCTGGCTGCGGCCGGCGTCCTGGACGGCAAGACCGTGACCACCCACTGGCGCTACGCCGCCGCGCTGCAGCGGCGCTATCCGAACGTGCGGGTCGAGCCGGACGCCTTATATATAGACGAAGGCCAGATCATCACGTCGGCGGGGTCCGCCGCGGGGCTGGACATGCTGCTGCACCTGGTGCGGCGCGATTACGGTGGCGCCGTGGCCAACCGGGTCGCGCAGCGGCTGGTGGTGGCGCCGCACCGAGAAGGCGGCCAGGCACAGTTCGTGCCGCGCCCCATGCCCCAGGACGACAGCGGACGCCTGACCAAACTGATGGACTGGATGCGTCAGCATCCCGCCTTGCCGCACACGCTGCGTTCGCTGGCGGAACGCGCGGCGATGAGCCCGCGCACGCTGCAACGGCAATTCCACGATGCCACCGGCATGGCGCCATATGAATGGCTGGTGCGTGAACGCGTGGCGGCGGCGCGAGACATGCTGGAAGCGCAGACGGCCTTGCCGATTGGACGGATTGCAGAGCTGGCGGGGTTTGGGTCGGAAGAATCGATGCGCAGGCACTTCAGGCGGATCGTGCTGACGAGTCCCGCGGCCTATCGGGAGAAGTTTGGCCGGGGGGCAGCGCCGCTGAAAGACGAGGGTGGCGACGATAGACGGCTGCGCGCAACGTAGATTCCGCCGGAAGACAACAAGTGGACGACATGCATATCCCCGAAATATGGCAGCAAAGACTGGCTGGCGCGGTCATCGAACGACAAGTCATTGGAGAATCCGGAGCGGAAGTCTTTCGCATCCATTGCGATGACGGGCAGGCGCTATTCCTGAAGTCCGAACCTGCGGGCCTGTTGAGTGAGCTTCCTGGCGAAGTCGAACGTCTTCAGTGGCTGCAGCGGTTGGACCTGCCTGGGCCGGCCGTGGTCGGTTTTACGACGGATGACACCCGCCATTGGCTGCTCATGACTGCCGTTCCCGGGCGCGATCTGGCCAGTGCGGATGACCTGCCTTCCGCTCAAATCGTGGATGTTCTGGCGCAGGCACTCCGTCGCCTCCACCAGGTGCCGATCGCAATGTGCCCGTTCCTCCACCCCCTGGAGGAACGTATCGCTGTCGCCAGAGATCGTGTGCGCCAGGGACTCGTCGACGAAACGGACGTTGACGATGAACGCCAAGGGCAGAGCGCTTCGGATGTGCTGGCGGATCTGGTGTCGACGCGTCCGCTGGCCTGCGATCCTGTCGTGACCCATGGCGACGCCTGCCTGCCCAATTTCATGGCAGCCGGCAGCGATTTCACGGGCTTCATCGACTGCGGCCGCTTAGGCGTCAGTGACAGATACCAGGACCTTGCACTGACCGCACGAAGCATCGCGCGCAATCTCGGGCAAGCATGGGTGGCGCCATTCTTTCGTGAATACGGCGTGGAACCCGACCACGAACGCATGGCGTTCTATTGTTTGCTGGATGAGTTTTTCTGAGTGACCGCGTTCAAACACGAAGCAGGAAGCGAGAGCCGGTAGCGCGGATCGCTGGCCGGCCCGCCGTGTCGTGCACGGTGATGATTCAGCGCACTGGCAGCAGATACATCAATCCCCGCGTGAAGCCTCGTGGTGCGACGGTGACATGATCTTCGTCGTTCAAGACCACCGACTCAAGTTTCAACCCTGGGTATTTTCTGCTTTGCAGCGTCTTTTCCAGGGCGCGGTTGTCGGCGACCATGTCCACCGTCTGGTTGTAGCGTCGATCCCCCTTGCGCAAGGCTTCGTAGGCGCCGACATAAAGAAAGACTTTCGCCTTGAGGTCTTGATTGCGCTTGGCGTAGTTTGCTTCGACCTTCAAGATATGTCGTTTGTCGTACCAGAGCGACGGACTGCCGAGGATATAACCGCTGAACAAGTCAGGATCGGTGAAAAGAATCTGCGTCCCCAACAGGGCGCCGTAGGAGTGGCCCAGGAAGATTGCCGTGGCTGGGTCGGTCCGATAGCGAGCGGTGATGAAGGGTTTGACCTGGTCGCGCAGATATTGTTGATAGGCTTGCGAATGGCCGTGGATTGAACCGGGAACGTCCGTGCTCGGGCCGTTGGGTGTCGGTGTGTAATCCCGCCGACGGCTGACACCGCCGTCCTCGCCTTTTCCATACGACAGGCCGACGAGAATGAACTCCTCGATCTTGGGGCCCTCGACATTCAAGCGGCGCGCAAGCTGGCGGATGATCGGGAAGGCGTAGTCGGCGTCGGTCACATACAGCACCGGGTAACGCCGCTGCGGCTGTTTGGCATAGGACGGTGGCAACGCAACGAAGACCTGGTAGCCGCGCTGGGAAACGGGATCAGGCACGTCCCATACTTCGCTGTCGGCGATCTCGTAAGGATGCCCGTTGCCAGACTGCACCTTTGGCGTCGGCGGAACCTGGGCCTGCGTCGAAGCGCTAAGGGTCCCGAAGCCGATCGTCAGGGCGATCACCAGCGCGTGCGGAAAGTGTCGAGGCATAGGTATTCTTCGTCGAAGAGAGAAACCGTAGTCTGACACTAAATTGCGGCCACACTAAATTGCGGCCGCCAGAAATCCTCCGATCAACGCGACCGTGGCGTCGGGGCTTTCTTCCATCAACCAGTGTCCGGCATCCGGGACCACTTCACCGCGCACATTCGTCGCGGCATTGCGCATGACGATCGCCATGTTCTCGCCGAAGGACTTTTCTCCGCCGATGGCGAGCACGGGCATGGTGAGTTTGGTTTTGGATAGTTCGATATTGTCGGCGACGTCTTTCTGGGCGATGGCGTTGAATTGCGCGAAGGCGGCGCGCATGGCGCCCGGCTGGGAATAGAGTTCGGCGTAGTGGCGTCGCGTCGCTTCATCGATTTTGGAAGGCGTGCCGGCAAATTCGTTCCAGAATCGGTCGAGGTAGATGCGTTCTCTGCCCGCGACCAGCCGCTCGAAATCCGGCCCGCCGGCATTGAAGTGCCACAACGCGGGCCACAGGATGATCTGGTCCCAAGGCGCAATGCCCGGCACTGGCGCGTCCATCACGACGAGCTTGTCGACTTTGTCGGGGTAGCTCGCGGCATACGCATAGGCCACCATCGTGCCAATGTCATGGCCGACAACGGCAGTCTTGTCCTGGTTGAGCGCCGTGACCACTGCACGGATGTCGACAGCCTGCGATTTCTTGTCGTAGCCGCTGGCGGCCTTTGACGAATGCCCCATGCCGCGCAGGTCCGGCACGATCACCAGGTGCGTCTTGGCAAGGGCTTGCGCGAGCGGGCCCCACATGTCGCCGGTATCTCCGAACCCATGAATGAGCACCACGGCAGGTCCCGCGCCGCCGGACCGGACGAAAATGCGCTCGCCATCGGCCGTGGTCACGGTCTGGTTCTTGAAGTGGCTGAAGTGATTTTTCATATCGGTACTCCGAATATCACCAGGTGTACTTCACGCCGATCCGCCCGACATATTGATGGTAGTCCTGCGCGCCCCAACTGCCCGACGCGTTGACCCAGCCCGCCCAGCCCTTGGTGAAGTCGCCATGGACGCCCACCTTCAATTCATAGCGGTCCTTGGGATACAAACCACCGACGGGCAGTTGGTTGAACGACACGGAACTGTCGACGCTGCTGTGCCACCAATTCACGGTCGCGAAGGGTTGGGCCTTGCGGTTGTTGCCCAGGTCCAGCGTGGTGAAGGTGCGCACCCCCAGGCGGGTGATGGTGCCGCTGGAGTCGGCGCGGTCTACCCGGGTGCCGTTCTGTTCCGTGATGCTGTCCGTGTTGCTGTCGACATAGATGATCTGGGCCTGCGGCTCCAGCATCCAGTTTTCCCGCAGCTTGAACGCGTAGCCGGCTTCCGCGGACACCGCCCACGCTTGAGAGTCGTAGTCGACTCGTGGCAGGTCGGTTCCTTGCACCCGGTTGTTGAACCAGCCGTATTGGAACCAGGTGTCCACATAGGCGCCCAGTTTGGTTTCGTCGTTTTGAAACCAGGTGCCGTACAGGCCCGCGCTGTACCCGTTGACGCGTCCCTTGGCCTTGTACGGGTTGCCGTCGGCGCGGGCCGTGCTGTCGGCCGTGCCGTAGCCGAGCATGGCCCCCAGATGCAGGCGATCGGTCTCTGAAAACAGTTTCCACTGCGCAAGATCGCCGCCGCCCTGCAACAGGAACAGGTCGGTGCTGACGTCAAAATTGCCGTCGCGGCTGTGGCTGCCTTCCCATTTGCCCACCGCGCGCAACCAGATCGATTTGCGCTTGCTGTCGTCATTCGGGAACGCTTGCGACTCGATGAACTGCGGTTCTCCCAGCCGGTCGTGCATGCTCTGCACGAACATCTGCCCGACCAGGCGCTGGTTGGCCAGGTACGCCGCGACTTCGGGCCGGTACAGCGGTTCGGGATCGGGCGTGGGGCCGGGCGGGGCAGGGGGCACGGGCGGATCCGGTTCCTTTTCCGACCGCAGGTACCAGCTCTGATCGGCAGGTGCCGCGGGCGAGCCCTGGTAGAGCCGATATTCGTAGGGGCCAGCGACAGCCCGTCCGGTCAAGGAGAATGCGGACGCCTGGGTCGTGGCCCCGTTGATGGCGTCGACGACCTTGATGCCGGCGGCCGTGGTCAAGGCCCCCGGCCCGCCGGCATTGGCGATGCGCAAGCCCGTGGCGCCTGTCGCGGCGCCGCCATCGATGACCAGCCGGTCCGAGGGGGAACTGTCGTCCCCCAGATAGGTGTTCAAGCCGATCAGGCCCCCGCCAGATCCGGTGTAATTGGCGGCGGTCAATGTCTTGAAGGCGCCCGACGACGGCGCCGTGAACAGAATCTGGCTGGCGTTGTTGGTCAGCGAGGTCACGTTTGAACTGCCGGACATGTTCCAGACCGTGCCATTGCTTAGCGAGACGGTGGACGTGGTGCCGGCCTCGGTCAACGCCGACCCATTGAGCGTGGCGCCGGACGCGTTGATCGTGGCGACACTCGTCGGCCCCGCCGCGGGCGCGCTGACGGCGCCTGGCAGAATCGTCACCCCCACCCCGGAAAGCCCCGTCGAGTTGACCCCGGTGGCGGTCGTCCCATCCGGCGCCGCCAGCGGGTTGGCGGCCAGCGTCGAAGTGCCGATCACATGCAGCCAGCGCGGCGCGCCCGTCACTTGCGTGCCCGTCAACGTGACTTGGGCGGTGCCGCCATTGACGGCGATGGCATCGGATTGCGCGCTGGTCAGCGTGCCGCCCGTCAGGGTCGCGGTGGCCGTGACCCCCGCGTCGCTGCTCAGTCCCAAACCTGTCCCATCGACGCCGCTTGCCTGCAAGGTGGCATTGCTGGCGTTCAAAGTGCCGTTGATCACGCGCGCGGCAAACGCGCCCTGGCCGCTGGTGGTGACCGACGTGCCATCGACAGAAAGGGTCGCCAGCGCGCCGCGGGCGTACAGGCCGTGGGAATTGGCGCCTTGCGTCTGGACGGACCCGCCGGTGAGACTCAGTGCCACATTGTCGGTGGCCGTCGTGCCCCAGGCCGTCGCGCCGGGCGCATTGCTGTTCGTGGACAGCGCCGTGACGTTGGTCCCGATCACGCGAGAGTTCGCGCCGTAACTGAGCAAGTTGTAGCCGGAGCTGCCCTGGGTCGTGACGCGTGCATCCTGCAGCGTGATGGTCGACCCCATGACCGCATAGGCGCCGTAGCCCGACGCCCCGGAGGTGGTCACCGCCACGTTCGATGCGGTGATTGTGCCCGCGTTGGCGAACAGGCCGCTGCCGCTGGCGCCCGTCGTGGTGATGGTGGTGCCGTTGATCGTGGCGTCCGAGCCGATGGCGCCCACCCCGTAGGCCACGTCGCCGGCCGTCGAGATGGTGCCGCCCGTGACCATCAACTTGCCGCGCACGCCATTCAGGGCGTTGGCCAGCGCCCCATAGGCGCCATAGGTGCCGGTGCCGTCCCGATAGGCGTTGCCCATCGTGCTGATGGTGACGTTGTTGAGCGTGACCTGGCTGCCGAAGGCATAGGCGCCCGTCGCGCCCAGGCCTTCCGTGAGGATGTTGGCCTGGGTCAGGGACATGCTGCTGTTGTGGCTGGCGACGACGCCGTAAGAGCCGACGGGCAGGCCGCCGACGATGCCGTAGCCGCCGGTGGTATGGATGTTCAGCCCGCCTGGCGACGTCGCCGATACCCCGGTGTTCTGCGTCCACAGCGCGGCTGCCGCATTCCCCGTGGTCGTGATGGACGTGGTGATGCCGGGCGCGGCGCCGCTGCGGAAGGTGATCGTTCCGCCTGTGGCGTAGATGCCGAACGCATTGAAGTTGCTTGCCGAGAATGACACCGATCCGGGGCTGGGGCCCGCTGCGGGATCGACGATCAATGTCCCGCCGGACACGGCCGATGACGTCCCTGGCGTGGTGATCGTGGTGCCGCCCACCACGGTGGTGGTGCCGCTGCCCACGTTGACGGGCGTGCCGATCGGTCCGGGACCGACCGTCTGCGCACAGACATCGTTTACTGCGGGGAATAGCGACCCCGTGGCGACTACGGGATATAGCCAGTGCAGCGCCGAACGCCGCGGAAATAATGAGCCTGATACTAACCAGCGTTTCATAGCGACACTCCAGAAGTTGCGGTAGACAACTCACACGGTCAGACTTGATGAAACTGGCAATATCTGTAACTAGGCGAAAAGGCTAACACATGACGGGGGAAATGGTCGCAAAAAAGAGACTATCGGTTCGAACCACGTATATTGTCGGTATCTCACTGTTAAGTATTGTCAACAAAAAAAACGAAGCCAAGCGGCTGCGATATGGTGTCGATGCTTGTTCCTGCTCCAGCGAGCCGATAAATCCAACGCGAGACGCGTCGGTGCACCTATCGCGATATTTTTGAATATCGCCTGGGAGAATGGGCAGGACGGGTCCACGCGCATACTGCTGCCAGCAGCGAGAAGGTCACACATACCGAATAAAGCGCTTTTCGACGATTGGCGAGGCGAGGGAGAACGACGTGTTGCTGCAGCAAGGCGGGCGTGAACAACAGACGTGGCGCACCGTGCGCCGCGTCACGCTGGGTTTCGCTGTCGTCTGGCTGGCGCTGGTGGCCGGTCTGGGATGGTGGATTTCGCAGGGAATCGTGTCAGCGCAATTGGCGAGGTCGGCGGCTAGCGCCGAATACGAAGCGAAAACGACTGCGCGCGTCATGGACCGGCTGTTCACCGAGATGGCGAGCGTGGCCAATATGGTGGCGCGGCAGGGCCTGGTGATTGAACTCGCCATGCGTTATCGCACGGATCCCCCTGGGGCCGCCGCGCTGACACGGCAGCAGCGCGCTGCGCAGTTTGCGAGCGATCCGCTGGTGCGCAGGGTCGGCGATTTCATGAACGCGCTGGCCAGTGACCTGCGCTACGCCCGCATTTACATGAATAACATGTCGGACGACACCGTATCGGCCAGCAACTGGGCCGAACCCGACAGCATCGTGGGCATGATCTATTCGGGGCGGCCCTATCTGATTGACGCGTTGCGTACCGGCAATGGTCATTATTTCGGTATCGCGCGTTTGAATAAATCCCCATCCTATTTCGTGGCCAGTCGTATCGAGGACGCGAACGACGTGCCGTTGGGTTCCGTCACGGTCAAGTTCGACGCGCCAGAGGTCGCGCTGTATTTGACAGGGCGCCATGTCGCGCTGATCGTGAATCGTCAGGGGCGGGTGATCACGGCGTCGTCAGAGCTGTTCATGCTGCGCAATGTCGCAGCGCTCCTGCCGCCAGGCATGGTGCTTGCGCCGGATGGTGAGGAAGATCCAGGCGAACGCATGGACGTGCGCCCGGCAGGCGACTCGGACCTTGCCGACCAATGGCTCATCGACGGCCGGCCTTATCTGCTGCGGCGCCAGCCGTTGTCGGGTACCCAATATCAGTTGCTCACGCTGGCGACGCTGGAGCACCTGGCACCCATGCGCAGGCAGCACTTTTGGATCGCCGGGTTGGTTGCGGTGGTCGGCCTGGTCCTGATTCTGCTGACGGGCCATGTCGCTAGGCAGATCGTCATGCGCCGACAGGATGAACGGTATGCCGCCAACTATGACGCGCTGACCGGCCTGCCGAATCGACGCGCAGTGTTGGCTGAATTGGAGCGGTTGTTCGCGCTGGCAAAGCGGACACAGCAATGGGTTCTGGTAGCGTTTATCGATCTGGATGGGTTCAAACCCATCAACGACACCTATGGGCACGAGGTCGGCGACAGATTCCTGATCGAGGTGGGCCGGCGCATGTCGGCCGGTCTCCGTGCGAGCGACATGCTGGGTCGATGGGGCGGCGACGAGTTCGTTGTGATTGGACTCGTGGATCCGTCCAGGTCCGACAATCCGCAAAGGGTCGTCGACGAGATGCGCAACCGGCTGGCGCAGCCGCTGATCGGTACCTACACCGCCGCCGACTGCAGTTTCCACTATCGAGGTGCAAGCTTTGGCATCGTCACCGTGGACCCCGCCGTCAGTTCGTTGCAAGCCGCTCTCAAACAGGCTGATCAGCTTATGTATGCAGACAAACAGGCACGGCGGGCGCAGCAGGCTGTTAAAGGGGGGCAGGCGGTTGACGTTATACATGAAGCACGTTCAGCAGATAACGGCATTCCTCTCGTGCGAAATAGCTGACAGCCTTGTCAACGGCAAAGTCTAGTTCATGACCAAAATGGTGTCAGACTACGGTTTCGCCAACAATACTGTAGTCTGACCCGTTATTTTTTGATGCCACCTTGGGTTTATCGCGCACACCATACCGAGTTGTTTTTAGGTAGCTGTCGATCCGGAGCGCGCGTACACGGAAATCTGATGTGGTACTTGCATCGCCCCGTATTTGCTGATCTACTTTTCTGAGGTTGGGACAGTCAAAGGAGGCGAAAGATAATGGGCCGCTTTCAGCGTATTGCATTGACCGTAATACTCACTCACCTGATCTGGCCCGCGACGAGTTCGGGCCAGACTGCTCCAATCTTGTCGCCTGGCTGGTCGCAGGCGCTCCCTGCAGGCCCAGACACTCGCGTCAAAATCACCGAGGAATATGCGCGCCACGTCGGTGGCGATGCGTATTTCTGGGCGTGGCCGATGCTCAACGTCTACAAACGCCGGCTCGGTTACGCGCAGGTGCAGCAGACGGCGCGTGCGGGTCCTTTGATGGTCGTCCCGCTGAACCGCGTCGGCATGTTCACCGATTACGTCGATCCATTGGAGCGCGCGGTTGCCTGCCCGAACCAAGACGTGGTCTACGGAATCGGCGCATTGGCGCTTGATGTTTCACCTGTCGTCGTCCAGGTGCCCGATTTCGGAGAACGCTTTTGGGTCTACCAGATCGTCGATCTGCGCACGGACAGCTTCGTGCAGCTGGGCAAAATGTATGGCACGACACCGGGTTTCTATCTGCTTGTCGGCCCCAATTGGCACGGTGAAGTGCCCAAGGGAATCACCAAGGTGTTTCGCTCGTCGACCAACACGGGTCTGGCTGCACCGCGCGTCTTCCAGGACGATACGCCGCAGGATAAGCAGGCCATCCAGCGCGTGCTGCCGGGCATTGCTATCTATCCACTCGCCGAGTATGACGGTCACATGAAAAGGACCGACTGGGCCACTCTTCCGACGGTGGCTGCACCGCCAGCCAGCGATCAGGAAACACAATGGGTGGTGCCGGAGAGTTTTGTCGACGAGTTGCCCCTTGTGTTGGCCGATGCTCCACCCATGCCGGGCGAGGAAGCTCGCTACGCACAGGTGCTCGCGGTGCTGGCAGCAGCCAGGAACGACCCGAAGATCAGGCAGGCGATGATCGAAGGCGCGAAGGATGCGGACGACAAGCTCGTCAAGCCGCTTTTCCAGTTCCGCAACTACGGGCAGCAGTTGCCGCAACACTGGAGCACGATCTCCAATGAATCGGCCTTCGGCACCGACTACTTCACGCGCACGGCGGTTGCCAAGTCCAATATCTTCGTCAATTCACCGAACGAGACGAAGTATTTCTACCAAGACCTGGACACCGATGGCACCCGGCTGAACAGTAAAAACCGCTATACCGTCACCTTTCCCAAGGGAGGAACGCCGCCCGTCAATGGTTTCTGGTCGCTGTCGATCTACAACGAGCATCATTTCTTCGTTGCCAACCCGATCAATCGCTTTTCCGTCGGTACGAAGAACAAGGACCTGCAACTGTCACCCGATGGTTCGCTGACGATCTACGTGCAGGCAGACGAGCCGCGTGACGCCGCACAGCGCGCCAATTGGTTGCCAGCGCCCCAAGGCGATTTCTCGCTCTACATTCGGGCCTACTGGCCGCAGCCTGCGGTAATGGAAGGTACGTGGACACCACCCGCCGTGCGGCTGAACTGAACTTGAGCAAGGAGACTGCAATGCGCGTGAAATCGTCATTTGTGGGCGGACTGGCCGCGGTTCTTTTCTCGGGCATGTTAGGCGCACAGCCGGTTACTGCACCTGCCAGCGAGCAGGTAATTAGTGACAGCTATATCTACTTGCTGAGTCGTCTGCTCGTGTTGCGTCAGCAGCAGCTCGACTTCAAGGAGGGTTTCAAGTGGAACCAATTGATGCATCGCAAGCCCGGCGAGGTTGCGTGGCCCAACCCGAACCTGGACGTGGCCTACTCAGAAGCTTGGGTGACAGTCGACGAGAAGAGCTGCGCACTGGTGACAGTGCCCAAAATCTCCGGCCGCTACTACACCATGCAGTTCCTTAATGGCTGGGGCGAGACGGTGCTCAATCTCAACGAGCGGTTGTATCCACAGCATCCATACGGAGAATTTGCCGTATGCCTGCGAGGTGCCGACGTCAAGCTGCCAGCGGCGGCGCTCCGCGTTGACGTGCCGGTGAAAAATATGCGCGTGTTATCGCGCGTCGAACTGGGCGCGAACTGGGATGAGGCGGTGGCGCTGCAGAAGAAGTTTGAGATCCGCTCCACTGGTAAGCCCGTGCCGCCGAAGGTGCCGCACACGGTGATGTTTGACATAGGAGAACTGCCTGGCGTCGAAGCTTTCGAATCGGCGCAAGCGGCACTGGACAGTGAAGCCGACATCAATCCGGGCATGGAAAATATGCAGGCTAGCACGCGCATGATTGCCCTGGCCGTCAAGGATCCGGCTGAGCGCCAGCGTGTGGACCAAGTGGTCCGCCGCAAGGCATTCGCTGACCTGAACCAGGCGATGTTGACGATAGCTGGCAGCCCCAAGCATAACGGTTGGGTGCTGCCAAAAATATCTGGCTCCTACGGCAGTGATTGGCTTATGCGTACGCTCATCAACGACGGTGGCATCTGGGCCAATGTCCCCGAAGAGGTGATCTACTACAAAGCCTTTGTCGACCCCGACGGACAGCGGTTGTCAGGCGATCATTCTTACACACTGCACTTCAGCAAGGAGCAGCTTCCCGCGCAGTTTGCTACCTACTTCTGGTCTGTGATCGCGGTCGATGGAGTGCATAGGCGCGTGCTCCCCAATTCACTTAAGCGCTACCTGATCAGCAAGGAATCGCATCTGCAGTACGCACAGGACGGATCGCTAACGTTGTATTTAGCCGACCAGAAACCTGCAAACGCGCCAGAAGGGAACTGGTTGCCGACACCAAAGGGGTTGAGCTATAGCCTGACGTTCCGCTTCTATCGTGGACAAGGAGCGGTCGCGCAGCGGACTTACTTCCCGCCAGCGCTACTCAGGCAATGAAGCAAATGCGGTCGGATTCAGGATTCCCTTGGCCATATAGTGTTGATTTGCGCGGAAAACCGACCGCTGGGTCCGTTTCGGATGCAAATCAAGATCGTTTGATCGCCAGATTTCGAAAACGTAGTCTGATACTTTATCCTCGGGTACCTCTCGCTGGTAGCTCCAATCAGGACGTCTCCGCTAAATATTCTGGTGTCGCAAGCTCGCCAAAGCGCTTCCAATAGAGGCAAAAATCTATTGCGGTGTTGAACCAATGAGTGCGGTCCAGCGTTGCCCGATGCTTCTCTCAAAGATCATGCCGCGCACGGTGCCTCGCGAGCGTAGCTCGAAGCGCTGCTTTGTCGCACTCTGGAAGGTGATCCCAAGCAATCCGCAGACCGGGATGGACTCCAAAATGTTTACGGGTATCGGGTGTAAGCTTGGTGGGCAAGATGATGGCTCCGGCATCATCGAATGAGATCAGGCCGCGGTCGAACAAGTTGTCCAGTGGCACGGATAGCAGCAGGCCGTTGTTCACGTCGCCGCGAAGAGCTACGTCAAGACTCCACGCGACGATGTGCGACGCACGGAGCTGGTCATTGCAAGTGACGCCGTGAACCGAGCACTTGTCCGACCATCGGCGTTGAAGAGCTCGCCGAAAAGCTGCATGCTGAGGTCCGCGGACCCAAACTTCCCGCAGTAGCTCTGATGCAACAGGGTCTACCGAGCCGCCGTAGCCGCTGCTTGCAGGCAACGCTCCCGCTATTAGCAGTTCCTTCACGGCTTGCGCCTGCGCAGCCTCAAGCTTAAGTGCGCTGAGAATGGCCTGGAAGCCAAGAGCGTTTTGTTTGAGGCTTGTTGTTGCGTAATGAACGTAACCCTCGATGGCCTGAATCACGTTAGGCACTACGCGCTCTCCAAGCCGAGTAATGATCGCGTCGACAAAGAGCTGCAGCCCGAAAGCGCGCATCGGTGCCTTAAACGTTTCCCCCGCGACTAGGCATCGGAAATTGTTGAAGTTTGCACTGGCAGTGTCTTTGTTGATGCCATGGATTTCGCTCAAGGCCTCAAGTTCATGTGCGCGTTTGGAGTCCTGCAGATACGTACGTACTGCTGCATCGCGAATCGCCAGGTAGTCATTGTCAGGAAGAATATGGCCTCTGGATTTACGTGTCGGCCCCGAGCCATCGAGGGCTTGTGTGTTCGGAAGAGCGACCTCCTCGTACCCGGTGCCAGTGCCTGCCATTGGCACTTGCAGCTTGAGCCAAAGGGCGGAACCATCGTCCTGGAGCCGGACATCAGTGATGTCAAAGACGTGGTCCGGCGAGCAACGGCGCGTCTTACCATCTTTCAGGATGGCCCTCATTGGGAAAGGCTGTGGCATGGCTGCAGCGATATGCAGCGCATCCCACAATGACTGCCGGTGCTGTGAGGTGGACCGGTCACGCTCTTTCGCAGCACGGTACCAGTACTCCCCCGTCTCAGGGTTCTTTGTGATACCCCACCGCTCGAACTCCCGCGTGCCGTTAATGCAGTGGAAGTTCCAGATCGTCATGCCAAATCGCTTGGCGTTCCCGTTGCGGGCATCACTCATCGGCACATCGAAAGAAAACCAGCGCTGCCCAGCCTTCAGCACTTGCAATTTCTCCAGATATGCGCGGTCGGATGGAAGCGAGTAGATCGTCACTAATGGTCCTCAAAAGGCCGTTTGAATCAAGCAATGGTGTAATCAAGCAATGGTGTCTGACACCTTATCCTTCAGGCTAGTCGGAGAGTTAACTGTCATATGTGGGTTTTTAGGTAGCTCGCGTAGAAAGGCGATGCTCGCATCGGCTTAAGTGCCCAGTGATACTTGGCACCGCTCCGCTTTCCAATGACGTAGTCAAGCTTGTCTTGACTGTAGTTATGATGCTGAAAGCGTCGACGCTCAAATTGCTTGTTCCACAAGGGCGCGGACCCAAAGCGCTCGCCGAATCTATGCAGAACGGCCGCTTCACAGTCGAGGTACGTGTTGGGCTGATTCCTCACTCTTGGCGTTGCTACGCAAACTTGGAATTTAAACTCACCCACTAATTCTTCGAGCTTACGCGCCCATTTTTTGTGAGATGCAATCCTGCTGCCGAAGCTGCCCTCTCCTACGTACACAACAGGAGACTCCCCATCTGGGTAGCTAATAGCGAAGTTTCCAGCGAGGCGAATGACATAAACGCTGCGATCCAGGCGCTTAGAAATTGCTCCGGCATTTACCAGCCTCGGCAAGAGTGTTTTGCCCCAAGTCTCATGAGGAAGCCAATCAACGCAAGTCCAGACGAGCGGTACTGTTATGACGTCCGACATCAATCCCCCAGCATAATTACAAATAGACGATAAGCTACTGGGCAGAATTAATAGCTTAAAAATATGGAGCCCAATCGATCTTATTGGGGCAGAATCTTGCCGATGTTTGAGCAAACCAAAAGAGTCTCCTGGTGACTGTCCGCTCTTGGCCGAGAGCGGGCGTCGTCAACGGGCCGAGTCCGACGGATTGCGGTCTTCCAGCCAGTAATTCCGGCCCAGAATTGCAACTTAGCCGACCGCACTGGTGTTGGTTTAAATCAGCGAATTAGCCTTTTTTGAAATCCCAGGTCATCTCTCTTTCTCTTGCGGTCGATGCAGACCATCTCTCCAAAGCCGCCCGTGAAGCATTCATGAACGAGAGCGGCCACAATTTACTATTGTGGACCCCATGCAAAGCCGCTGGACACACCCTGCGCAGCAAAGCAAAGCAAGGCGAGGCATTGCATCCAATGAGATACCCTCGAAAATTGCTTAACAGCTACGAAGTTCTGCCGCAGGCTATGTATATCCAGTTCACTCCGAGCAAAAATGGATGCCTCAAGATTGGCTTCAGCGAAGTCGACCCCTTTAGCCGCCACGACGGAAGCCACCGTGACCGAACCAACCGCCACTGAAATTTCAGCCGCAGCCGCCTCTCAAAAGGGCGAGTTTTTCCTGATCGACGCCAGCTTCTTGAGCAACGGCGGGATTCCCGGCATAGAAATCGCCAACGAAGAAAAGTTGATCCAACCGGGAATGCATGTCGTCTCGCGCCCTGACGGAACGCCAAATCAGTATCCAGAGCGTCCCCACCTGGTTCATGTACCGGGGAAGGGCGCAATGCCACGCGATCTGGAAGAGTTCGCCGGCATATGGGTTGTGTCCGAGCCGTTGAAGCGGCTGTTTGAACAAATGGACGCCGAGGCGTTTGCATTTGTGGCCTGCGACTTCAGCCTTGCTGACGGCAGCCCCGGTCCTCAGTACTACCTGGGCAATGTGCTGCGCAGAATTGATGCCCTGGATGAAGCCTCCTCTCGCGTGAGGATCAAGCTCGACCACAATGATCAGACCGGCGAGGAGGAGAAGCTCTATAGCCTCGTCGGCGGGGCCAGCCTGGTGTTCAGACGGGATGTTGTGGGGGATGCCCATATCTTCCGCCAGGACCGCATGGGCGCGCCTCCCATCTGCGACCGCGCGATGTTTGACGCATTGCGTGCGGCTAACTTCTCCGGCGTACGGCTGCGCGATGTCGCCGATCTCTAAGAAAGGCGCCTTCAAACGGATTCTTGAATGAGGTTGTGCGCCGGCATTCAGGCGCGACGCCAATATTCGGCGATGACGCCCAACGTCGGCCGCACCGCGGCCTCCCCAGTCTTGCGTGAGGCGGGTGTTCCCGTCGTAGTCGCACCGCCGCCCCATTCCCCGACGTCGAGCAAAGCAGATATGCGGTCCTGCGCATAGCGCCGTATCTGCGTCGCGCCTACCATGCTGCAAACACAAGAACCCCCAGGGTGGAGACAGCATGAGAATGGCAAGTGCGCTGACCGCGGTCAGCCTGTGGCTCGGTGCGGGCCTGATATCGGCGGCGGTGGCGGCCGGGGCGTATCCTGACCGGCCGGTCAAACTGATCGTGCCGTTCCCGGCCGGCGGGGCCACCGACCTGATGGCGCGCTCGCTGGCGCAAGGGCTGGGCGAAAAGCTTGGCCAGACCGTCGTGGTGGAAAACCGTGGGGGGGCTGGCGGCGCCATCGGCGCCGAGGCCGTGGCTGGCGCCGCGCCGGACGGCTACACGCTGCTGTATTCGACCATGGGCGTGCTGACCATCAATCCGTCGTTGTATCCCAAGCTGCGCTATGACCCGCAGCGCAGCTTCGCGCCGGTGTCGCTGACCAACCTGACCTCCAACCTGCTGGTGGTCAACCCCGCGCTGAAGGTCGACTCGGTGGCTGCGCTGGCCGAGATGGCGCGCGAGCGGCCGGGCGAGCTGACCTTCAGTTCGTCGGGCAACGGCACCACCAGCCACCTGGCGGGCGAGATGTTCAAGACAGCGGCGCATGCCGACATCCGCCACATTCCCTACAAGGGCACGTCGGGCGCCATCAATGACTTCCTGGCCGGCCGCATCTCGATGATGATCGACACCTCGTCCAACTTCATCGAGCAGGTCAAGCAGGGCAAGGTGCGGGCGCTGGCCGTGACCAGCCGTCAGCGGCTGGCGGCGCTGCCCGACGTGCCGTCGATGTCGGAGACGCCGGGGTTCGAGGACTATGAGGTCAGCCTGTGGTCGGGGGTGCTGGCGCCGGCGGGCACGCCGCGTCCGGTCATCGACCGCCTGAATGCCGACATCCAGGCGGTGATGACGTCGCCGCAGATGGTCGAGCGCATGGCCGGCTATGGCATCCAGACCACTCACAGCACGCCCGAGGCCTTTGCCGAACGCATCCGCGTCGATACGGCGAAATGGGCGCGCATCATCGAACAGTCCGGCGCGCGCGCCGATTGAGGCCTCGGCCCTACTAGGGAAATCCCATGCGTACGATGCTTCGATCCCTGCTGGCGACGGTTGCGCTGTCCGTCGCTGGCGCCTCTGCCGTGGCGGCGTATCCCGACCGGCCCGTCATTCTGGTCAATCCCTATGCCGCGGGCGGCCCCGCCGACGTGGTGGCGCGCAGCCTGGCGCGGGCGCTGGAAAAGCGCCTGGGCCAGCCGGTGGTGGTGGAGAACAAGCCGGGCGGCGGCGCTTCCATCGGCACCGGCTTCGTGGCGCGCGCCAAGCCGGACGGTTACACGCTGCTGCTGGGCACCTCGGCCGGCCACGTGGTCACGCCGCTGATGCAGAAGACCGTGTACGACGGCGTCAAGGGCTTCGCCTTCTGCGCGGTGGTGGCGGTGCAGCCCATCATGCTGGTGGTCAATCCGTCGCGCGGCATCCGTTCGGTGCCGGCGCTGATCGCTCGCGCCAAGGCCGAACCCGGCAAGTGGAGCTACGGCTCGGCCGGCGTGGGCGGCGCCACGCACCTGGGCGCCGAACTGTTTCAGCAGGTCGCGGGTGTGCAGCTGAACCACATTCCCTATGCCGGCGCGTCGCCTGCCATCAACGACGTGGTGGGCGGCCAGACCGACCTGGCCATGCTGAACCTGTCGGCCAGCCTGCCGTTCATCCGCCAGGGGCGCCTGGTGGCGCTGGCCTATGCGTCGGACAAGCGCTCGCCCTTGCTGCCGGACGTGCCGACGCTGGCCGAAGCGGGCGTGGCGGGCGCGGACGCGGCCACCTGGTATAGCCTGGCGGCGCCGGCCGGCACGCCTGCCGAGATCGTGCGCACGCTGAGCGAGACCGTCCGGGCCGTGAACGACGATCCCGACTACCGCCGCGTGATGCAGGAGCAGGCGATAGCGTTGATGGCGTTGTCGCCGCAGGAGGCGGACGCCTACGTCGCCAAGGACCAGGCCGACATGCGCCGACTGCTGGGCGCGCTGGGGCTGCTGGCCAAATGAGGACGCAAGGGACGCATCATCCATGAATTTCGATTTCAGCGAACTGAGCACGACCAATGCCTTCAAGCTGCTGTCCAGCGTGGTGGTGCCGCGGCCCATCGCCTGGGTGGTGAGCCAGTCGGCGCAGGGGCAACGCAACGCCGCGCCGTTCTC
This sequence comes from Achromobacter sp. DH1f, assembly GCF_000633435.1. Lineage (NCBI taxonomy): Bacteria > Pseudomonadati > Pseudomonadota > Betaproteobacteria > Burkholderiales > Alcaligenaceae > Achromobacter > Achromobacter sp. DH1f. Next base: position 38,168 of record NZ_AYMF01000041.1, read on the forward strand.
GTTCTTCAACGTGGTCAGCAGCGATCCGCCGATCGTGGCGCTGGGCATTGGCCCGCGCGGCGGGCAGCTCAAAGACACGTCGCGCAATATTCTTGAGACGGGCGAGTTCGTCATCAATCTGGTGTCGGCCGAGCTGGCCGCGCAGATGAATCACACCAGCCTGGACTACGTGTCCGAGGTGGACGAGCTGACGCGCGCCGGGCTGGCGACCGAACCGTCGCTGGTGGTTGCGCCGCCGCGCATCGCGCTCAGCCCGGCAGCGCTGGAATGCCGGGTGTGGCAGGTGCTAGATGCCGCGCCGCAGCGGGTCATCGTGCTGGCGCGGGTGGTGGCGTTGTACCTGCGCGACGACGCGCTGTTGGACGCGCAGCGCTTTCATGTGGACACGCCCGCGCTGCGCCTGCTGGGCCGCATGCACGGCGCCGGTTGGTATGCGCACACCAGCGACCTGTTCCAGATGCGCGCGCCGGACGCCGCCAACGATCCGGCGGTGCGGCCGGCCCAGGGCCATTGAAGCGCGTCACGAATTCGAATCCATAGGGAGCCTTTTGATGAAACTGCATTGGTCGCCGCGCTCGCCCTTCGTGCGCAAGGTGATGATCGTCCTGTACGAAGCCGGCATTGCCGACCGCGTGACGCTGGTGCGCACGCCGGTGGCGATGGACAAGCCCAACCTTGACCTGGTGGCGGACAACCCGTTGATCAAGCTGCCCACGCTGGTGCTGGACGACGGCACGCCGGTGTACGACTCGCGCGTCATCTGCGCCTATCTGGACGGCCTGGCCGGCGCCGGCTTGTTACCGGCGGACCCGGCCGCGCGCCTGCTGGCCGAACGGCGCCAGGCGCTGGGCGACGGTTTCCTGGACGCGCTGCTGCTGTATCGGCAGGAGCGCAACAAACCGGTCGACAAGCAGACCCCGGCCTGGCTCGATGCCTTCGCGCTGAAGACGCGCGCCGTGCTGGCCGTGCTGGAAGCCGAGGCGCCGGCGCTGCGGGCCAGCCGCTTCGACCTGGGCCTGATCGCCATCGGTTGCGCGCTATCGTATCTGGACTATCGTTTCTCGGACCTGGCCTGGCGCGACGGCCATCCGGCGCTGGCCGCCTGGCACCAGGACTTCAGCGCGCGGCCCTCGGTGCAACGCAGCCAGCCCGACGAAACCCCTTGAGCGAAGGACGATGATGAGCCGCATTCCCCTGCCCACGCCCGACAGCATGAGCGACGACCAGAAGCGCGTCTACGAGCGCATCGTCTCCGGCCCGCGCGGCCGGCTGGTCGGCCCCTTGCGCGCGGCGCTGCACAATCCCGAGCTGGCCGAGCGCTGGCAGGCGCTGGGCGCGTTACTGCGCTTTGGCACCAGCCTGCCGCCGCGCGTCAGCGAACTGGCCATCGTGGTCACCGCGCGGCGCTGGAACAGCCAGATCGAATGGCACATCCATGCCCAGGCCGCCCGCGCCGCCGGCATGTCGGATGCGGTGCTGGACGCCATCCAGGCCCGCCGCGAACCTGCCTTCGACAACCGCGACGACGAGATCGTCTACGCCTACGCCTGCCAGTTGCAGGAGACCGGCCAGGTCGAGCCCGCGCTCTACGCCGAGGCGGTGCGGCGCTGGGCCGCGGTGGGGGTGGTCGAGCTGACCGCCGTCATCGGCTACTACACCATGGTGTCGATGACGCTGAACGCGCATGAGATCCCGATGCCGGACGACGCGCCCGCGCCGCTGGACGTGCCCGAGCAGGATGGCCGGCCGGCGCTGAGCCGGTTGGCACCGCTGGCCGGGCAGGGCAAGGCATGACCGCCGCCAGCGCCTACGTGCCCGACAGCGTCGAGACACCGCGCATGCCGGCGGCCCCCGCCCAGCCGCTGCCGCCGCAGGCCTGCGACACGCACTGCCACGTGTTCGGCCCCTACGACCGTTTTCCGCTCTGGCATCCGTCGTCCTATGCCGCGCCCGACGCGTCGGCGCAGCGCTACCTGCGCATGCTGGACACCCTGGGCGCCGCACGCGGCGTGCTGGTGCAGCCCGCGCCCTACGGCACGCATCCCGACGCCTTGCTGGACGCGCTGGCGCTGGGCGGCGACCGCCTGCGCGGCATCGCGGTGGCCGACCCGTCGGTCAGCGACGCGCAACTGCAGGCCCTGTATGACGGCGGCGTGCGCGGGCTGCGCTTTGTCGAGGCGCGCGACCCGGCCGGGAACCTGTTTCCGGGCAGTGTCGGCTTCGACCAGGTCGCCGCGCTGGCCCCGCGCATGAAGCAATACGGCCTGCACGCGCAGCTGTGGGCGCCGTGCGACACCTATCTGCGGCACCTGCCGACGCTGGCGGCGTTGAACCTGCCGCTGGTGATCGACCACCTGGGCAGCCTGGTGCCCGCGCGTGGCGAGCAGGATCCGGCGTTCCAGCTGCTGCGCGGCCTGCTGGCCGATGGCCGCCTGTGGATGAAGCTGACGCTGTGCCGCGTGGGTAGCGCGCCGGACTACGAGAGCGCGCGTTTCATCCACGACGCCTTCGTCGCGGCCAACCCCGACCAGGTGCTGTGGGGCTCGGACTGGCCGTTCGTGCGCATGGGCGAGGCCGCGCCCTCGGCCGACGCCCTAGTGGCCGTGGCGCAGCGCTGGCTGGGCGATGATGCCCTGCGCCGCAAGGTGTGGGTCGATAACCCGGCGCGGCTGTACGGCTTCGCCTGAAGCGCCGGCCCCGTCAGGGGCTGGCATGCCACACGCCTTCGCCGCCGATCTCGCGCACCAGGCTCTGGATCTGCGCCGCCACCTCGGTGACGGTGCGGCCGGGCCCCTTGGCGCGGGCAAATGCCATCGAGATGATGCGGCCCATGGCCGGATCGCGCAGCGCGGCGATGCCCAGGCGGCCTTCCTGCACCTCTTGCCAGACCGCGTGCAGCGGTAGCACCGTGTACATGTGCTCGTGCTCGACGATGGACTTCATCAGCGGCAGCGAATCGGCCTCGATGAGCGGCGCGATGGTGATCTTGCGCGCCCGGGCCAGTCCGTCCAGTGCATTGCGCAGGCCGTTGGGCGCGCCGGGCAGGATGAAGGGCAGGCCGTCCAGCTGTTCGAACGCGACTTCGCCGCCGCTCGTCAGGGGATCGCCCGCGGCGCCCACCAGGTACGAATCGACCGAGGCCAGCGCTTGCTCGCCCGGCGGGCATTTGTCGCCATAGCGGTACAGGATGGCGATGTCGACCCGGCTGTCGGTCAGCCATTCTTCGATCTGGCCGCTGGAGCCTTCGAGAATCTTCAGGTGTACCTTGGGGAACTGTTTGCGCAGCCGCGAGAACAGCCGCCGGATCAGCGGATGCGCGGTGGACGGCAGCAGCCCCAGCGTGACTTCGCCGGCCGGTTCGCGCGCCTCGCCGTTCAGTTCCAGTTCCAGCCGCTCGGCGTCGCCAAGCAGCGTGCGCACCAGCGGAAACAGGCGTTCGCCCACCTCGGACAGATGCACGCCGCGGCCGGTGCGATTGAACAGCCGCGCATTGCACTCGCGTTCCAGCGCGTTGATGCGGCGGCTCAGCACCGACTGGTCCTGGTCCAGGTACAGGGCGGCGCGCGAGATGCTGCCCAGTTCCGCGATGGCCAGGAAGGCCCGCCACTTGTGCAGGTCGGCGGTGACGTCCAGGCTCAGGCCCGTGGCTTTGGCAGGCGGCATGATCGATAAGGCGGCAACGAATTAGACGGCATAAGGGTACGGCAAAAGCGGGCCGGCATGGGACTATTCCAGCCCCAGCTTGCCGCGCCGGATCACCTCGCCCCATTTCTTTGACTCGGCCTGCATCAGCGCCTGGTAGGCCTCGGGCGTGGTGGCCGTGGGAATGGCCCCTTGGTCAATCATTTTCTGCCGCAGGGCCGGCTCGGCCAGCGTTTGGGCAATGGCCTGCGACATCTTCTGCACGATCTCGGGCGGCGTGCCGGTCGGGGCGATGATGCCGTAGTTCGATTCCACGATCACATCGGGAAAACCCGCCTCTTTGGTGGTCGGCACATCGGGCAGGCCCTCGAAGCGCGTCGGGCTGGCCACCGCCAGCGTGCGCAGCTTGCCGGCCTTGATGAAGCCCAGCACCGCCGAGGCGTCGCCCGGGAACATCTGCACCTCGTTGGACAGCAGCGCCGTGACGGCGGGCGAGGCGCCCTTGTACGGCACGTGCATGATGTCGATGCCGGTCTGTTGCTTGAGCAATTCGCCGCCCAGGTGCGGGGTGGTGACGTTGCCGGCCGAGCCATAGTTGTACTTGCCGGGCTGGCGCCGGGCGCTGGCGACGAAGTCGGCCAGCGTGGCGTCGGGCAGGGACGGGTTGACCACGATCACCAAGGGAATGCGCGCCACCAGCGACACGTACTGGATTCTGGACACGTTGTACGGCACCTTCATCACGTGCGGCAGGCCGGTGATGGCGCCCGGCACGCCGAAGCCGAAGGTGTTGCCGTCGGGCGTGGCGCGCACCGTGGCGTCCACGCCGATGGTGCCGCTGGCGCCGGCCTTGTTCTCGATCACGATGGTCTGGCCCAGCCGCTGGCCCAGCGCCGGCGCCAGTAGCCGCGCCAGGTTGTCGACCGAGCCGCCGGGCGGGTAGGGCACGATCAGCCGGATCGGCTGGCTTGGCCAGGGCGCGGCGGCCTGGCCCGGGGCGGCAAAGGTGGCGCCCAGCAGCAGGGTGGCCACCGTCAGTGCGGTTGCTTGCTTCATCTGTCTCTCTCCTGTGGCGCCGGCTCGGGGCCGGCGCATCGTTGTCATGCGCCTTCCAGGCCGAGCTGCTTGGCGTAGATATTGCGCTGGATCTCGTTGGTGCCGCTGAAAATGGTTGCCGCCAGCGCGTTGACGTACGGCGCCAGCGCGTGCACCTGGCCGTTGCCGTAGCCCAGCCGCATCGCCGCGCCGCCGTATTCCTCGGCGATCTGGATCAGCAGGGCGCCCAGCCGTTCGTGCGTCTCGGTGGCCCAGACCTTCAGCAGCGACAGCTCGGGCGGCAGCGGCCGGCCGGCCTTGGCCAGCTCGGCGAAGACGCTGTACATGGCGGTCAGGTCGGCCGCGTCCAGCCGCAACTCGGCCAGCCGGTCGGCGAATGCCGGGTCGGCCAGCAGGCCGCGCTGGCGCGCGATGCTGTAGATCTGCTGCAAGGCATGGTTGGCGTGCTTGGGGCTGCCGCTGAACAGGCGCTCGAAGCCCAGCAGCGCCTTGGCGATGCCCCAGCCGGCGTTCAGCTCGCCGACGACGTTGGCGCGCGGCACGCGTACCTGGTCGAAGAACACCTCGCAGAATTCCTCGTGCCCCGACAGCGTGCGGATGGGGCGGCGGCTTACGCCCGGGCTGGCCAGGTCGACCAGCAGGAAGCTGATGCCGGCCTGCTTCTTGACGGTCTTGTCGGTGCGCACCAACATGAACATGTGGGTCGCGTCCTGGGCCAGCGTCGACCAGGTCTTCTGGCCGCTCACCACCAGTTCGTCGCCGTCCACCAGCGCCTCGCAGCGCAGCGAGGCCAGGTCCGAACCGGCGTTCGGCTCCGAATAGCCCTGCGCCCATACCGCTACGCCCGACAGGATGCCCGGCAGGAAGCGGGCGCGCTGTTCCGCGGTGCCGTGGCGGATCAGGATCGGCCCCAGCATCACCAGCCCCTGGTCCGGCGCGCGCGCCACGCCGTGGCGTTCGGCTTCTTCGATGAAGGCAATCTGGCGCGCTGGCGACAGCGCCATGCCGCCATGCTCGCGCGGCCACGACGGCGCGATCCAGCCCTGGCGCGACAGCGTGAAATACCAGTCCTTGATCTCGTCCCAGTGCAGCCGCCAGGGCACGTGGCGCAGGTGCTCGGGATAATGGGCGCGGAAAAAGCCGCGTACCAGCCGGCGGAAATCGGCTTCCGGCATGCCGTTCCAGTCGGCCTCGCGCGGGAAGTCGATGGCGGGCGCGGCGGTGTCGTCCTCGGCGTCTTGCGCAGGCAGCGCCGCCAGTGCGCCGTAGCGCTGGCGATGGGCCGCTGCATTGCCCAGCCACGCCGCCAGGTGCAGCGCGCTGCGAAAGTACAGGCTGACGTCGCATTCGTCGGTGTAGCCGATGGCGCCGTGCAGCTGGATCGCCAGCCGCGCCGCTTCCAGGCCGGCGCGCGCCGCGCGGGCCTTGGCGCGGCTGGCCACGCTCTTGCGCAAGGTGGCGTCGTCCGGCTGCGCGGCCAGCGCATCCAGCGCGTCCAGCAGGCTGTTGGCCGCCAGCTCGACCTGCATGGCGGCGTCTACCAGCCGGTGCTGCAAGGCCTGGAACGACGCCAGCGGCCGGCCGAACTGCTGGCGCGTGTTCAGGTAGGCCACCGAGTCGGCCAGCACCTGCCGCGCCACGCCCACCAGTTCCGCCGACTGCATCAGGCGGCCCAGGTCCAGCGCTTCGTCCACCGCGTCCAGCACGCCGTCGATTGCCAGCAGCGCGTCCGCCGGCACCACGGCCGACTCGATCGCCAGGTGGCAGGCGGCGGTGCCGTCGGCGCGCTCGTGGACGTGCGCGGACACGCCCGGGGTGTCGGCCGCGACGTAGAAGAGGGCGCTGCCGTGCTCGCCATCGGCCGTGACCAGCCAGCCGTCGACGCCGGCCCCGGGGACCACGTGGCGCTTCTCGCCATTGAGCACATAGGCGCCCTCGCATTCGATGACGCTGACGCCGAAGGCCGTGGCGGCCTCGCCGGCCTCCAGCTGGCCCTCGGTCTCTTGCCAGGCCAGCCCGATCAGCATTGCGCCCCCGCACACCGCTTGCAACAGCGCGTCGCGTCGCGCCGCATCGACCGGTTCGATGCTCGCCAGCAGCGCCGCCGGCAGCACGCCCGCGGCCACCAGCGGTTCGGGCAGTTGCGCGCGGCCCGCTTCCTCCAGTACCGCCGCCATGGCCCGCCAGTCCAGCCCAAGGCCGCCTTGCGTTTCGGGCACGCTCATGCCGAGCCAGCCGACATCGGCGATCTCGCGCCAGTAGTCGCGGTCTGGCGGGGCGGCGCTACGCTTGCGCTGGCGCTGGTCGCGCCGCTGCAGGAAATCGCGCGCGCTGTCGCGGATCTCTTCGATCAGGCCAGGGTCGATGCCGCTCATACGATGCCCTCCGCCCGCAAGTGGGCAATTTCGTCATCGGCCAGCCCCAGTTCGGCGCGCAGGATCTCGGCCGTGTGCTCGCCCAGCAGGGGCGGCGGCAGGCCGCCCGTGATCGGCGTGCCGGAAAAATGGATCGGATTGCGGATGACCGGCAGGGTGCCCAGTTGCGGATGCTCGACGCTGCCCAGCACTTCGCGGTGGCGCACCTGCGGGTCCTCGAACACCTGGTCCATGGTGTAGATCGGCCCGCAGGGCACGTTGGCCGCGGCCAGCGCCTGGTTCCAGTCCTGCACGGTGCGGGCGCGCATGGCCGGCTCGATCAGTCGCGACAGTTCCGGCTGCGCGGCGGCGCGCTTGGGGTTGGTGTCGAAGCGCGCATCGCATCCCAGGTCAGGCAGCCCGATCACCTGGCAGAAGCCGCGGAACTGCGAGTCATTGCCCACCGCCACCATCAGGTGCCCGTCCTGGCATTCGAACGCCCGGAACGGCGCGGTGATCTGCGAGGCCGAGCCCATGCGCGCCGGCAGCTGGCCGCTGGCCAGGTAGTTCATGCCGATGTGAGACATGGCCGCGATCTGCGCGTCCAGCAGCGCCAGGTCGATGTGCTGGCCCGTGCCGGACACCTGGTCGCGGTGCCGCAGCGCCGCCAGGATGGCGCACACCGCATAGAACCCCGCCGTCAGGTCCGACACCGAATAGCCCGCCTTGACCGGCCCGGCGCCCGGCTCGCCGTCGGGCACGCCGGTCACGCTCATCAGCCCGCTCATGGACTGGAAGATCGGGTCGTAGCCCGGCAGGTGGCTGTACGGCCCGCTCTGGCCGAAGCCGGTGATCGAGCAATACACCAGGCGCGGATTGACGGCCGCCAGCGCCGCGTAGTCCAGGCCGTAGCGGCGCAGGTCTCCGGCCTTGAAGTTTTCGATGACGATGTCTGCCTGTTGTGCCAGCTGCCGCACCAGCGCCTGCCCCTCGGGTCGGGAGATGTCGATGGTCAGCGACTTCTTGCCGCGGTTCATGGCCACGAACGACGAGGTCTGCGGGCTGGGTGCGCCGTCGCGGCCGGGCATCGGGTAGCCCTGGTGACGCACGTCGTCGCCGCGCCCGGGGCGCTCGACCTTGATCACCTCGGCGCCGAAGTCGGCCAGCATCTGCGCGGCCCACGGCCCCGAGAACACCCGGCTCAGGTCCAGCACCTTCACGCCGTCCAACGCGCTCGTCATGTCGTCTCCTTGTGTCTTTTTTCTGCGAAGTGCCGGCAGCGCCCGGCCTTGTTCCGACGGCGCCACCGCAATAGCTGTCATGCGTCCCGCCTGGGGCGGCGCTAGCGGCCCTGGAACACCGGCGCGCGTTTTTCCAGGAAGGCGCGGCGCGCCTCCATCGCGTCGTCGGTCTTGGCGATGGCCGCGGTCATGTCCTGCTCGTAGCGGTAGCCGTCGCGCAGGCTCATGTCCTCGATGGCGTTGAGCGTCTGCTTGGCCAGCATGGTCGCCAGCGGGCTCTTGGACGCCAGCTCGCGCGCCAGTTCCAACGCGCGTGGCATCAGGGCCTCGGCCGGCAGCGCTTCCTCGACCACGCCCAGCCGGTACAGCTCGTTGCCGTCCACCCGCAGCCCGGTCAGCATCATGCGCCGCAGGCGCGAATGGCCGAACAGCCGCATGCCATGGCGTCCGCCGCCCAGCAGCCCGACGTTGATCTCCGGCAGGCCCACCACGGCGTCGGACGCCGCCAGCAGGATGTCGCACGAGGCCACGATGGCCAGACCCGCACCCAGCGCGGCGCCGTTGATGGCGCCCACCACCGGCTTGGCGCATTCGCGGATGGCATGGAAGCACTCGCGCGTTCGGCGCGAATGCTGCGGCAGGTCGCCCGGCCCCTTGATGGTGGCGGCGCGGTTCTTCAGGTCGGCGCCCGCGCAGAAGGTCTTGCCTTGGCCCGACAGCACCACCGCGCGCACCTCGGGCGTCTCGGAAATGCGGTCCAGCACCCACGCAAGCTCGTTCATCATTTCAGTGCTGAGCGCGTTGACGGGGGGATTGGCCAGCAGGAGGGTGGCGACGCCGCCGTCCAGGCTGACGTCCAGCGCGGTGTAGGGCCCGGCCAGGTTTTCCGGCATGGTCATGATGTGTCTCCTTGTTGTCCGGTCTGTCGAGGCCGGTCAGATGATCTTGCGGTCGCGGTAGTCCTGGATCTGCGCGGCGCTCAGCCCCAGTTCGGCCAGCACTTCGTCGGTGTGCTGGCCCAGCAGCGCCGGCGCGCGGTCCACCCGCAGCGCCGACTGCCCGAAGCGCAGCGGGTTCATCACCTGCGGCACCTCGCCTGCGACGGGGTGGGGCAGGCGCCGCAGCATGCCGCGGTGCCGCACCTGCGGGTCGTCGAACACCTCGGGCACCGTGTTGATCGAGCCGGCCGGCACCCCGGCCCGCTTGAGCAGGTCCAGCCAATGGGTGCGTGGTTCGCGGATGAAAATGGCGTCCAGCAGCGGATCGAGCGTGTCCAGGTTCTTCACGCGCTGGCTGTTGCTGACGTAGCGTGGATCGCGCGCCAGGCTGGGCTGGCCCAGCGCCTCGCACAGGGTGGCGAACTGCGCGTCGTTGCCCACCACGATGACGATGTCGCCATCGGCGCAGGCAAAGGTGCGCTGCGGCTGGATATTGGGATGCGCCGTGCCGGTGCGGCGCGGCACGCGCCCGCCCAGCAGGAAATTCATGGCCTGGTTGGCCAACAGGCCTACCTGCACGTCCAGCATGGCTACGTCGATGTACTCGCCCAGGCCGGTCTGCGAGCGCCGCAGCAAGGCGGCCACGATGCCCAGCGCGGCATACACGCCGGTCGTCAGGTCCACGATCGGCACGCCCACCTTCTGCGGTCCGCCGCCCGGCTTGTCATCGCGTTCGCCGGTCACGCTCATCAGCCCGCCCATGGCCTGGATCAGGAAATCGTAGGCCGGCTCGGCCGCGCGCGGCCCGGTCTGGCCGAACCCGGTCACCGAGCAGTACACCAGGCGCGGGTTGATCGTCGACAGCGACGCGTAGTCCAGCCCCAGCCGCGCCAGCGTACCGACCTTGTAGTTCTCCAGCACCACGTCGGCATCGCGGCACAGCTGCTTGACCAGCGCCTGGCCCTCGGCCGTCTGCAGATCCAGCGTGATGGAACGCTTGCCCCGGTTGGTGGCCACGAAGTAGGCGCCGTCCGCCGTGTCGCGGCCCTGCTCGTCCTTCAGGAAGGGCGGCCCCCAGGACCGGGTGTCGTCGCCCTGGCCAGGCCGCTCGACCTTGATGACGTCAGCGCCCAGGTCCGCCAGGATCTGGCTGGCCCAGGGGCCGGCCAGCACGCGGCTCAGGTCGAGCACTTTCAGGTTGGATAACAGCGATTGCAACGAACCTCTCCTTGACTGCGATGATTGGCAGCCAGTCTAGGAGTTGGTGCGCGCCGGGGGATGGGCCTGGGGGCGCAAAGCTGTTATGCGGTTTGCGGCGTGATCACCGGCCGCAACAGATCCGCAATCCCGATCCGCTCGGCAAACGCAATCCGCAAGTCCTCGGCCAGTGCCAATACTTCCTCGGCCCCGTCCCCCACGAAATCCACCACCGACCGTGCCGGCCGGCTGCCGGCTGGCAGGCCGACAATGCGCGCCACCTCATCGGCCACCGCCTGCGGCGTGGCCTCGTCCGGCGTCAACGCGCTGAGCCGTTCCCCGACCCGATCCATCACGCCGTCGTAGCGCGCATACGCCGCCACGCGCGCCGTGTCGCTGGGTTTGCCGGCGCTGGGAAAGTGCTCGGTGCCGCGCGTGAACGCACCCGGCACCACGATGGACGTTTCGATGCCGAAGCGCGTCAGTTCGTACGACAGGCTGACCGCCAGCGAATCCATTGCCGCCTTGGCCGCGCCGTAAGGCCCCATGAACGGCGGAAAGCCGCCCTTGGTGGTGGTGCTGCTGATCCACAGCATCAGCCCGGATTGCTGCTGGCGCAGCTGGGGCAGGGCGGCGCGGTTGACGCGTTGGGCGCCGTAGAAGTTGGTGTCGAACGCCCGGTGCATGTCCTCGGCCGTGAAGGCTTCGGTGGGGCCGATGACCAGGTGGCCGGCGTTCTGCATGACGACGTCCAGGCGGCCGTGGGCCTGCACGATGGCGGCGACCGCGGCGTCGGCGGACGGTTGCGACAGCACGTCCAGTTCCAGCGGCCGCAGGTCGGCGTGGTGGGCCGCGGCCCAGTCGCGCATGGCCTGGGCGCGCTCGGCGTTGCGGCCGGTGACGTCGCGCATGGTGGCGTAGACGGTATGGCCGGCCAGGGCCAGGGTTTCGGCGGATAGCTTGCCGATGCCGCTGCCGGCGCCGGTGATGAGGATGACGGATGACATGAGAGAAGTTCCAGGAAGGTCCGGCGGTGCCGCCGTCGCTGCGCGGCACTTGGCCGTTGAATCAGGGGGACGGCCAGCACCCGGCCGTCGAATCAGGCAATGCCGCCGTTGGCGCGCAGCACCTGGCCGTTGATCCAGCCGCCGTCCTGGCTGGCCAGGAAGGAGACGACGCCGGAGATGTCTTCGGGTTCGCCCAGGCGTTCCAGGGGCGGCATCTTGGCGAAGTGCTCGATCAGCTCGGGGCTCTTGCCTTTCTTGAAGAGGTCGGTGGCGACGGGGCCGGGGGCGACGGCGTTGACGGTGATGCGGCGGCCGCGCAGTTCCTTGGCGAACACGCGGGTGAAGCCTTCGACGGCGGCCTTGCTGGCGATGTAGATGCCGTAGGTGGGCATGTTCAGCGCCAGGGTGGTGCTGGACACGTTGACGATGGCGCCGCCGTCGGCCAGGCGGGCGCCGGCTTCGCGCAGGGTGTTGAAGGTGCCGCGGGTGTTGATGTCGAAGGTCTGGTCGTATTGCTCGTCGGTGGTGTCGGCCAGCGTCTGCAGCTTGAGCACGCCGGCGTTGTTGACCAGCACGTCGATGCGGCCCAGTTCGGCCTGGACGTGATCGAACATGGCGCGCACGTCGGCGCTCTTGGACACGTCGGCCCGCACGGTGGTGGCGCGGCCGCCGGCCTGGCGGATTTCGGCGGCCAGGGCGTCGGCTTCGGTGGCGCCGGTGGCGTAGTTGATGGCGACGGCAAAGCCGTCGGCGGCCAGGCGGCGCACGATGGCGGCGCCGATGCCGCGGGATCCGCCGGTGACCAGGGCAACGCGTTGGGGGGCTTGGGTGTTCATGTAAGGCTCCGTGGGTGAGGGGGTGAGACGAATCATCGACTATTCCAAACGAAAGATAATTACCCTGGTTTTGCTAACATAATTTCATTTACTTTAATAATTGGGGCCAGTTATGGATCGCTTCCAGGAAATGCAGGTGTTCGTGCGCATTGCCGAGCGGCGCAGTTTTTCCCAGGCGTCGGAAGACCTGCAGATTCCCCGCGCGACAGTCACCAACCTGATCAAGCGCATGGAAAAGCGGCTGGGGGCGCGGCTGCTGGAACGCACCACCCGCCAGGTTCGGCTCACGCACGACGGCGAGGCGTATTACCGCCGCTGCGTGCGCCTGCTGGCCGATCTGGAAGAGGCGGACGGGGCCTTTCTGAACACGGCGCCCAAGGGGTTATTGCGGGTGAATGTGCAGGGCACGCTGGCGCGGGTGTTCGTGGTGCCGGCGCTGCCGGCCTTCTTGGCGCGCTACCCGGACATCGTGCTGCACCTGGGCGAAGACGATCGCCTGGTGGACCTGGTGCGCGAAGGGGTCGATTGCGTGCTGCGCGCGGGCACCTTGCAGGATTCGTCGCTGGTGGGGCGGCAGATTGCGCTGATGCCGCAGGTGACGGTGGCCAGCCCCGCCTACCTGGCGCGCCATGGCGAACCCACCACCCTTGACGACCTGGCAGGCCACCAGGCGGTCGACTACCTGTCATCGTCCACCGGCCGCAGCCTGCCGCTGGATTTCATGGTGGACGGGCGCAATGTGCTGGTGCGCCCGGCGGCGGTGGTCAGCGTGACGGGCGCCGAGCTCTATGCCAGCGCGGCGCTGGCCGGCCTGGGGCTGGCGCAGGTGCCGCGCTACCGCGTGGCCGATGAACTGGCCAGCGGGCGGCTGAAGGTGGTGCTGCCCGATTGCCCGCCCGCGCCGATGCCGGTGTCGGTGCTGTACCCGCAGAACCGCCAGGTGTCGGCGCGGGTGCGGGTGTTCAGCCAGTGGCTGGCCGAGATTTTCGGCCAGGCGTTTGGTCAGACGATGCCGGTCAGGTAGTTCACCGCGATCACCAGGAAGACGGACAGCGTCGAGATCAGGGTGATGGCGAAGATGTCGCCGTACGACTGGCGGTGGGTCAGGCCGGTGACGGCCAGCAGGGTGATGACGGCGCCGTTGTGGGGCAGGGTGTCCATGCCGCCGCTGGCCATGGCGGCGATGCGGTGCAGCACTTCCATGGGAATGCCGGCGGCATTGGCGCTGTCGATGAAGGTCTGCGCCATGGCCGCCAGGGCGATGCTCATGCCGCCCGAGGCCGACCCGGTGATGCCCGCCAGCGACGTGACCGCCACGGCTTCGCCCACCAGCGGGTCGGGGATGGCCTTGAGCGCGCCGGCCACCATCAGAAAGCCTGGCAGCGCGGCGATGACGCCGCCAAAGCCGTATTCGGCGGCGGTGTTCATGGACGCCAGCAGGGCGCCCGACACGGCGCTTTTGCTCCCTTCGGCGAAATGCGCCTTGATGCTGGAAAACGAGAACAGCAGGATGGTGACGATGCCGGCGATCAGCGCGCCCATCACCGCCCACAGCGCGACCTGGTCGTCGGCGTTCACGGGCATGGGCTGGGCCAGGCCGGGCAGGTCGACCTGCGAGCCGGCGGGGTACCAGCCGGGAATCCAGCGCGTCAGCAGGTAGTTGGCCACGCCCACGACCACCAGCGGCAGCAGGGCGATCAGCGGGTGATGCTCGCGTCCGCCGGCCGGGGTGTCGGGTTCGTTGCGCAGGTCGGTGCCGTAGGTTTCACCGGCGGCCGCGGCGCGCTTGCGGCGCCATTCCAGGTAGCTGATGCCGGCCGTCAGCGTGAAGATCGCGCCGATCAGGCCCAGCCAGGGCGCGGCCCAGGTGGTGGTCTCGAAGAACGTGGTGGGGATGATGTTCTGGATCTGCGGCGTGCCGGGCAGCGCCGTCATGGTGAAGGTGAACGCGCCCAGGGCGATGGCGCCGGGCATCAGCCGCTTGGGGATGCCGCCCTGGCGGAACATCTCGGCCGCGAAGGGGTACACGGCGAACACCACGACGAACAGCGATACGCCGCCGTAGGTCAGCACGGCGCACACCAGCACGATGGCCATGATGGCGCGCTCGGCGCCGATCAGGCGCAGCACGGCCTGCACGATGGCCCGCGAAAAGCCCGACAGTTCGATCAGCTTGCCGAACACGGCGCCCAGCAGGAAGACGGGGAAATAGAGCTTGGCGAAGCCCGCCATGCGCTCCATGAAGATGCCCGAGAACACGGGCGCCAGCGCTGACGGGTCGGTCAACAGCACCGCGCCCATGGCTGCGATGGGCGCGCAGAGAATCACGCTGTAGCCTCGATACGCCGCCAGCATCAGAAATGCCAACGCCGCCACCACGATAAACAATCCGGTCATCCGGTACTCCTGGAATGAGAGGTCAAGGGGTGTGGAGCTACACCTTAACAAATCAATCCAGGCGGCCGTTTGACAGGGCACAGGCCCGCGCTGCCGCGGGCCCGAGGCGCTTAGTAGGTGGCGCGCAGCGTCAGCATCACGTTGCGCGGTTCGCCATAGATGCCGTAGTAGCTGGATGGCACGCGGGCGTAGTAGCTGCGGTCAAAGACGTTGTTCAGCGTCAGCGAGGCGTCCAGGTTGCGGTTGATCTTGTAGCCGACCTGCGCATCGACGACGGCGTAGCCGCCTTGCCACGAGACGTTGTTGCGGCTGGTGCGGCTTTGCGTGCGCACCCCGCCGCCCACGCGCCAGCCCGGCAGCACGTCGGGGGTGAAGCGGTAGGTGGTCCAGACCTTGAACAGGTGCTTGGGCGTTTCGGGATTGACGATCTGGCCTTCCTGCGTGGGGTCCGACAGGTAGCGGGTCTGCAGGTAGGTGTAGCCGGCGTACAGGTCCCAGTTGGGCAGCAGGCGGCCGGTGATTTCGGCTTCCACGCCCTGGCTCTGGGCTTCGCCCTGGGCCAGGTAGCGGCCGGGGTTGGCGTCGTCCGCCACGGCGCGGTTCTTGTCGCGGATACGGAACAGCGCCAGCGAGGCGTTGGCCGCACCGTCCAGGAATTCGCCCTTCAGGCCGACTTCGTACTGCTTGCCGGTGCGCGGCTTGAGCGGTTTGCCGTCGGCTGTCATCTGCCAGGCTTCCGAGAACGCGTAGACGTCCGAGTAGCTGGCGTAGGCGGACAGCCACGAATTCAGCTGCGCCACCGCGCCGTAGTAGGGCACGAACTTGCTCACCTCGGGGTCGCGCCGGGTGTCGCCCGGCGTGGGCAGCACCGCCTGCGTGGAATTGCGATACCAGCTCTGGCGCCCGCCCACGATCAGCGTCAGCGGGTCGGCGACGTTCAAGCTCAGCTGGCCGTAGACGCCCATCTGGCTGGACTTGGACTTGTCGCCCGAGGTGTAGGGCAGGTCCGGGTTGGGCACGTCGATGTCGTAGATCGACACGTTGGTGTAGTTGGCGCCGCCCGAGCGGCTGTCCTGGTTACGCTCGGCGTAGTTGGCGCCGATCATGGCCTGATGGGTGCGGCCGAAGAGTTCGAACGGACCCGTGGCATGGGTGTCCATGCCCAGCCAGCGGATCTGGTCTTTCTGCACTTGCACGCGGTAGCCGGCGCGGTCGTTGGCGGGGTTGACCGGGCCGTTGACATAGCCGTAGCGGCTGTCCAGGTCGGTCGAGCGGTAGTTCATGGACACCTGGCCGGTCCAGCCATTGGCAAAGCGGTGGCTCAGTTCGGTATAGATTTCGGACAGGGTGGTGTCGCCGCGCGCCCAGTCGGTGCCGTAGAAGCCCTTGCGCGGCGAGTCGACGAACTTGCCGTTCGAGTAGATCGACAGGCCGTAGTCGAACGGCGCCATGCGCTGGCGCTGGTAGGCGGCGGACAGGGTCAGCGTGGTGTTGGCCGTGAGGTCGAATTCCAGCGCGCCGTAGACCAGGCCCTGGCGGGTGTTGGCCTTGTCGAAGAAATAGTCGCGGTCCTGCGCGGCGAAGCCGGCGCGGGCGCGCACGCGGCCGTCTTCGGTGATCGGGCCGGTGGCATCCAGCTCGGTGCGATAGTTGTTCCAGGAACCGGCCATGACCGCGCCGGTCAGGCTGAAGGCATCCTGCGGGCGCTTGCGCACCAGGTTGACGGTGCCGGCGGGGCTGCCAAAGCCCTGCAGCAGGCCGGCCGGGCCGCGCAGCACTTCCACGCGGTCGTACAGGGCCAGGTCGAACTGCGGCAGGTATTGCAGGGCGCCGTTGGCCGGGATGCCGTCGAACTGCACGTCGGCCTCGTAGCCGCGCGCGGTGAAATAGGCGGTGCCGTCGCCATAGGTCATGGCGCTGACGCCGGTGGTCTGGCGCAGGGCGTCTTCCACCGTGACCATGTTCTGGTCGTCCATGCGCTGGCGCGTCACGATCGACACCGAATTGGGAATGTTGCGCACGTCGGCGCCGGTCTTGCTGACGGTGGCCTTGTTGGCGGTGTAGGACGGCACGCCTTCGGTCTGGCCGGGGTCGGACATCTTGTCGGCCGAGCCGGTGACGCGCACCGGGCTCAGTTGCGGCACGGCGTCGTCGGCGCGGACCAGGGCGGGCAGGCACGCCTGGGCCAGCAGGGCGGCGGCCAGGGTCAGGCGCAGGCGGTGGGGGGCGGTGTGGGGGAAGGCAGCGGGGCGTGGGCCAAAAGCGACAGGGAGGAGTGCGGCGGGGGTCATTTTCTTTTGAAAACAATGGGAATCATTTGCATTAATGATAAAAAGCAAGTTCCCCGAACGCAGGACAGAAAATGTCGAAAAACGGACATAACTGTCCGGATGCGCGTCGTTTGACCCATTGCTATCGAAAACCCGCCAATGCGAGAGTTTCCTTCCGAGGCGCCACCGGTGGTGGCGCGCTCGTTTCACTATGAAGACGGCCAGCGCCAGGAGCCGCATTCGCACGAACGCATCCAGCTGATGTATTCGCCCACCGGCATCATGCGCGTCATGACCGAGGACGGCGCCTGGCTGCTGGCGCCGATGCGCGCGCTGTGGATTCCGCCGGGCGTGGCCCACGAAGTGCGCATGGTGGGCAAGGTCACCATGCGTTCGGCGTTCATTGCGCCGGATGCCGCGCCGTGGCTCTGGAAGGATACCTGCGCGCTGGACGTGGCGCCGCTGATGCGCGAACTGATCCTGACGCTGAACCAGCCGGCCGCGCGCCATGGGCCGGTGCAGCGCCTGAGCGCCGAACTGCTGCTCAACCTGCTGGCCGGCACCGAACGCCAGCACCGCCAGCTGCCGCTGCCGTTCGACCGCCGCCTGCGCAAGGTCTGCGCGGCCGTGCTGCAAACGCCGGGCAATGACGACACGCTGGAGCAGTGGGGCGAGCGCATGGGGGCCAGCGCCCGCACGCTGGCGCGCCGCATGAAGGACGAGACCGGCATGACGTTTCACCATTGGCGCCTGCAGGTGCGCATCGACGAAGGCATCTGCCGGCTGTTGCAGGGCCAGTCGGTGGTGAGCGTGGCGCGCGCGCTGGGCTATGCCAGCGCCAGCGCGTTCGTGTATATGTTCCGCAACCTGATGGGGGTATCGCCTACGCGCTATCTGGAGCAAATTGCGCCGACGTAGCGGGGTGGGCCGGGGCGTGGCCGGCCGATCTTCGTGGCGCGAACCCGCTAGCCTTCCAGCAGCGCCAGCGCCTGCGCGGCGATGTTCAGGTCGATGGCCGCCTCGTCGCCATCGCCCAGGAACCACGCGGCCGACAGGCCGCACCAGGCCACCACCCATTGCAGCAGGCGGCGGCGGTCCAGGCCCGATTCGTCGACCATGATGTTCAGGCGCCGCTCGAAGCAGCCCGGCACGATGGCAACCGCCGGGTTCGGGTCGGCCAGGTCGGGGTTGCAGAACACGTTGGCGTAGTCGAACCCGCGTTCGCCATAGAGCCGCTTGGGGTCGATGACCAGCCAGCCGCGGTCGCCGAAGTCCAGGATGTTGTCGTGATGCACGTCGCCGTGCAGCACGACCAGGTCTTGCGGATCATCGAGCAGCGCGCGGGCGTGGCGGGCGCTGTGGGCCAGCAGGCCGCCGCGCGCTTGCGCCATCGGCCACAGGTCGACGAACCATTCGCGCAGGGGCCGCAGCGGCGGCAGCGGCTTGGCGCGCGGCGCGTGCAGTTCGCGCAGCACGCCGCAGATGATGCGGGTGGCTTCGTCGTCGCGGCCGGTGCGAGCATAGGCGGCCAGCGAACGCGTGCCGGTGGCGCGTTCGAGCAAGATGGCATCCGCGTCATGCGCCAGCACCCGGGCCGCACCCTGGCCATCCCACCAGGTCATCAACACGCCGCCCTGGCGCTCGTCTTCCTCGACCGACACCTTCAGCATGGCGGGCACGCCTGCCTGGCGCACCGGCAAGAGCCGCGCGGCGGGCGTGGTGAGGGGGGCGCCGTCGGGCACGAGGTTCCAGCGGGACAGGTAGGGGTCGAACATGGCGGGGGGCGGTTGCGGGACCGTGGGCAGGGCAGGCGGCGAGCCTGTCTTACAGGATACCGGTTTGCGCCATGAGCGCGGCCGCCTTGTGCGCGATCCTGGCCACGCCGAAGCTGGTCGCCAGGGCTTGACCGTCCAACTCGGCAAGCGGCACCCAGCGGGCGTCCTGCGCGTCGTCACCAGCCACCGGTTCGCCGGACTGCCAGCGACACAGGACGGCGATCAGGATGAAGTGCCGGCGCAGCGCGCCGCTGTCGTTGCGGTCGAACACGTCGACGGCGTCGAAGACCCGCAGCGGCTCGGCGCGCACGCCGCATTCTTCGAAAAGCTCGCGTGCGGCGGCATCTTCCAGGCGCTCGCCGCCATCGATCTTGCCGCCGGGAAAGGCCCAGCGGTGCTGGTCGGGCGGGTTGGCGCGCTGCACCAGCAGGATGTGGCCGTCGCGCACCACGGCGGCGATGGTGGCGGCGATGGGACGTTGCGGGGGGGATGGCATGGGAACTCCGGAATGTAGGGGAGGGGCGCGGGCGGCGGCATGGCGGGGTCAATGGGGCCTGGGACCGATCAATGCGGCAAGCATCCCCGTATTGGCCTAGCCGGGCGTCAACCCGTTGATCATCATCGCCAGGCCGTATTCAAAGGTGGCGTCGGGGCCTTGCTTGTCCAGTGCCTTCATGGCGCGGGCCAGGGCGGGCGGCGGGCTGGAGGGCTCGGCGCGGTCGGGCGCGGCGGCGTCAAAGGCTTGCTGCTCCATGACCGAACCGACCACATAGTGCCCGATCACGAGCAGGGCGTTGGCGGCGTGCAGCGGCGTGAAGCCGGCATCGCACAGCAGCGTCAGCTGGGCCTGGACGCGGTCGTATTGCGGTTCGGCGGGGCGGGTGCCGGCGTGGATGCGCGCGCCGTCGCGGTAGGCGAGCAGCGCCTGGCGGAAGCTGCGCGCGTTGGCCAGCAGGAATTCCTTCCAGGGGCCGCCGGGCGGCGGCATGGAATGCATGTGGCCGCGCATCATGGCGTCGGCCAGGGCATCCAGCAACGCCTGCTTGCTCTTGAAATGCCAGTACAGCGCAGGCTGTTGCACGCCCAGGCGTTCGGCCAGTTTGCGAGTGGTCAGGCCATCCACGCCCACCTCGTTCAGCAGTTCAAGCGCGCTGTCGATGACGGCGTCGCGTTGCAATTTGGCCATAGAGTCTCCGGTTCGGCTTGGTAATTTATCACTGATCAATTTATGATGCGAAAATTTATCATTGATAAATTATCTTCGTCATGTCCGACCGTGCCATTGCCTTGCTGCTTTTCATCGTGACCCTGGACGCCGCCGGCGCCGGGCTGATCATGCCCGTGCTGCCGGGCCTGCTGGACAAGCTGGGCGACCCCGCGTCTACGCCTGCCCACTACGGCGGCCTGCTGTCGTTGTATGCCCTGGCGCAGTGCCTGGCCGGACCGGTGCTGGGCGCGCTGTCCGACCGCTACGGGCGGCGGCCGATTCTGCTGGCGTCCCTGGCCGGCGCGGCGGCGGACTATCTGGTGATGGCTGCCTCGCCAGCGCTGTGGGTGCTGTATCCGGGACGGATCCTGGCGGGCATCACCGGCGCGACCGGCGCGGTGGCGGGTGCCTGCATTGCCGACGCCGGCGACCCGGCACGGCGCGCGCGCCGCTTCGGCCTGCTGTCCGCCAGTTTCGGGCTGGGCATGATCCTCGGGCCGGCGCTGGGCGGCCTGGCGGGGCTGGCCGGCGAACGCATGCCGTTCGTGGCGGCGGCCGTGGCCAACGGCACGGCGTTCCTGCTGGCCTGGGCCTGGCTGCCGGAATCGCGGCTCGGTGCGCGGGCGCCGTGGGCGTGGGGCACGCTCAATCCCTTGGGCGGCCTGCGCCAGGCGTTGGGCGGCAAAGGCATGGCCGGCCTGTTGTGGATGTTCCTGGTGATGCAGATGGCGGGGCAGGTGCCGGGGGCGCTATGGGTGCTGTACGGGCAGGACCGCTTTCGCTGGGACGCGGCCGCCGTGGGCATGTCGCTGGCGGGTTTTGGCGCCTTGCACGCGCTGGCGCAGGCGACGCTGCCGGGGCCGCTGGCCACGCGTCTGGGCGAGCGCGGCGCCTTGCTGGTCGGCATGGCGGCGGACGGGCTGGGCTATGTGCTGCTGGCGTACGCCACGCAAAGCTGGATGGTCGTGCCGCTGATGCTGTTGCTGGCGGCTGGCGGCGTGGGCGCACCGGCCTTGCAGGCGTTGCTGTCGGCGCGTGCCGGCGATGGCAAACAGGGGCAGTTGCAGGGCGCGATGACCAGTCTGGCCAGCGTTGCCGCCGTTGCCGGTCCGCTGGCGTTCACCGCGCTCTACGCAGCCCGCCTCGGCGGTTGGACCGGCTGGCCGTGGCTGGCGGGGGCGGCGCTGTATCTGCTGTGCGCGCCCGCGCTGGCGGCCCTGGGCAGGCGTACGGCGTAGCGTGAGGTCCTGGCGCAAATCCCGATAGTGGCGCCGCGCCCCTTGGGGCACACTGTCAGCCGCGCCGCTTCGAGCGCGATCGACAAGGATGGGGCCTGCCGACAGGCCTCGCAGGGGAAAGCATGGACACGCCAGACCGCCAATTGCGCTATTTCGTGCGGATCGCGGAATTGAAATCGCTGTCGCGCGCGGCCGAAGACCTGGACCAGACGCAGTCGGGCCTGAGCCGCCAGCTGGCCGCGCTGGAAGCGCACGTGGGCAAGCCGCTGTTCGTGCGCACGGGCCGGGGGGTCGAACTGACCGAAGCCGGCACGCGCTTGCTGGACGGCATCCTGCCCGCCTACCGCAGCATCGACCAGACGCTGGAAGCCGTGCGCCAGCGCGAAGGCGTGACGCAGGGCTCGGTGCGGCTGGCCACCGTGCATACGCTCAGCTACTACTTCATGGCCGAGGTCGTGGCGCAGTTCGTCAGCAGCCGCGAACACGTCAACCTGTCGGTCATGGGCCGCAGCTCGCCCGAGGTTGTCGCGCTGGTGGAAAGCGGCAAGGCCGACATCGGCTTTGTCTACGATGCCGCGGTGGCGTCCGATGCGCTGGCGTCCACGCCGCTGTTCGACGACGACATGTGCCTGATCGTGCGGCGCGGGGTCGACGTCGCCGATGGCGTCGACCTGGGCGCCATGGCGCTGCGGCTGGTGGGCTTTCCGCCGCATTACGCGCTGCGCAAGATGATCCACAGCGCGGGCCTGCAGCCCGAATTCGTGGCCGAAGCCGAAACCATCGATGCCATGCTCAAGCTGGTGTCCTCGGGCGTGGGCGCCTGTATCCTGCCGTCGCGCATTCCCGAAAAACTGCTGGCCGACTACGAACTGCGCAAGGTGGCCATTGCCAGCCCGGTGCTGCGCCGCCGGGTGGTGGCCATTACCCCGGCCCAGCGCCAGCCGCTGCCGCTGGTGGGCGAACTGCTGGACTGCGCGCGCCGCATCGCGCGGGGATAGGGGCGGCAAGGCCGGCCCGCGGCGGCCGCCGAATACCTGCTATGACCCGCGCTGCATGGCTTGATGCCGCCAAGGTTTCCATACTGCTTCCCATGGCGCGGGGTCCGTCCGCGCCGTCCGCAACATGAGGAGACAGCATGGACAACGCCCTGCGCGAGAAAGCCTATTTCGACACCCGCGCCACCAAGGAAATGGCGCAACACCTGCGCGCCGTGCCGCGCACCACGCAGGAAACCATGGCCTACGCCTGCCGCATCCTGGCGATGACCGAGCAGGAAGCCGGCCTGGCCGGCCAGATCAGCGTGCGCTCGGACCGCCCGGGCGCCTACTGGACGCTGCGCTTCGGCCTGGGTTTTGACGAGGCCACGCCGGCCGATTTCATCGAGGTCGATCGCGACCTGAACACCCTGACGGGCGACGGCATGGCCAACCCGGCCACGCGCTTTCACCTGTGGGTGTACGAGGCCCGGCCCGACGTGCGCTCGATCATCCACACGCATTCGCCGTGGGCCTCGGCGCTGGCGGCGGCGCGCCAGCCGCTGGTGATTTCGCAGATGGACATGACGCCGCTGCACGACGACTGCGCGTTTCTGGGCGAGTGGCCCGGGGTACCCATCGCCGACCAGGAAGGCGTGATCATTTCGGCCGCGCTGGGCGCCAAGCGCGCCATCATCCTGGCGCACCACGGCTACCTGACGGCGGGCGCCAGCTGTGAGGAAGCGACGTATCTGTCGGTCTACCTGGAACGCGCCGCCCGCATGCAGATCCGGGCGCAGGCCTTCGGCCCGCTGACGCCGGTGGACGACGCCCTGGCGCGCGAAGCGCACGACTACCTGCTCAAGCCTTCCATCGTGCGCGCCACCTTCGATTACTGGTGCCGCCAGACGCACGGCATCGCGCCGTTGCCGTTGCCCAGCCGTTAAGCGCGGCTTTCCATACCAACACTTCAAGGGGAGTCACGCAGATGACGTCCAAGACACCACGCGCGCGCACGCGCCGCGACTACGTCACGGCTGGCCTGGCCAGCATGATGGGTACCACCATCGAGTGGTACGACTTTTTCCTGTACGGCACGGCCGCCGCGCTGATCTTCAACAAGATCTTCTTTCCGTCGTTCGATCCGCTGACGGGCACGCTGGCGGCCTTTGCCACCTATTCGGTGGGCTTTTTCGCGCGGCCGCTGGGCGGGGTGATCTTCGGCCATTACGGCGACAGGATCGGCCGCAAGTCCATGCTGCTGATCACGCTGCTGCTGATGGGCGTGCCCACCATCCTGATCGGCCTGATTCCGTCGTACGAGCAGATCGGCTACTGGGCCGCGGTGCTGCTGGTGCTGATGCGTTTCCTGCAAGGCATCGCGGTGGGCGGCGAATGGGGCGGGGCGGTGCTGATGGCCGTCGAGCATGCGCCCGAAGGCAAGAAGGGCTTTTTCGGCAGCCTGCCGCAGGCGGGCGTGGCGCCGGGGCTGATCCTGTCGTCGCTGGCGATGGGGGCGGTGGCCGCGCTGCCCGAGGCCGACATGCTGGCCTGGGGCTGGCGCCTGCCGTTCCTGGCCAGCGTGGTGCTGTTGCTGGTGGGCTGGTTCATCCGCGTCAAGGTGGCCGAATCGCCGGACTTCGAGCAGATGCGCGAGCAGGGCGCCAAGGTGGAAGTGCCCGTGGCCGTGGTGCTCAAGCACCACCGGCGCGCGCTGCTGACGGTGGTGGGGGCCCGGCTGGCCGAAGTGACCTGGTTCTACACGGTGGTGACGTTCTCGCTGGCCTATGCCACGGGCACCCTGGGCATCCCGCGTTCGGTGATGCTGGACGCCACCATCTGGGGCGCGGCGCTGGCGCTGTTCACCATGCCGCTGTTCGGCGTGCTGGGCGACAAGGTCGGCCACAAATGGGTCTTCATGGCGGGCGCCGTGGGCATCCTGGCCTGCGCGCCGCTGTTCTTCCAGCTGCTGGCCACGGGCCAGACCGCCTGGATCATCACGGCGGTATGCCTGGCGGTGGGATTGGTCTACGCTTGCCTGTACGGCCCCGAGGGCACGCTGTTTTCCAGCCAGTTCCCGGCCGAGGTGCGCTACACCGGCATCTCGCTGGCGGTGCAGGTGTCCGGCGCCATCGGCGGCGGCCTGGCGCCCATCATCGCGACCTGGCTGCTGGCCAAGGCGGGCGGCGATCCGAAGTACGTGGTGGCTTACCTGAGCGCGCTGGGCGTCGTTGCCGTGTTCAGCGCCTGGCGCATGCGCGGCGACACGCCGGCGCAGGTGGCGCGGGCCGTGCCGGCCGGCATCCGAACCTGAGGACGACATGAAGACGATCGACTACTACTTCTGGCTGAATTCCGACTGGGCCTACCTGGGCGCCGACCGGCTCGAAGCCCTGGCAGCGCGCCACCAGGCGCGCATCCGCTACCTGCCGGTGGACCTGCCCGACGTGTACTCGCGCACCGGCGGCGTGCTGCTCGGCCAGCGCGCGCCCGAACGCCAGGCCTACCGCGTGGCCGAGCTGGCGCGCTGGTGCCGCAAGCTGGGCATCTTCGTCAACCCCAAGCCGGCGTTCATGTGCCCGGACGCGGCGCTGGCTTCGCGCATCGTCATCGCGGCGGATCGCGCCGGGTTGCCGGTGGCGGCGCTGTACAAGGCCATCCTGAAAGCCGAGTGGTGCGACGAGCAGGACATTTCGTCGCCCGCCACGCTGCACGCGATCGTCAGGCAGCAGGGCCTGGATGCCGACGCCTGGCTGGCCGCCGCCGAGGGCCCCGAAGCCAAGCAGATCTACCGCCAGAACACCGACGCCGCGGTGGCGGCGGGCGTGTTCGGCTCGCCGTCGTACGTGTATCGCGGCGAGCTGTTCTGGGGGCAGGACCGGCTGGACATGCTGGAAGAGGCGGTGGCCGCGCCGGTATAGCGACGCGTGGCCTGATCGGGCCGGGGCGGGCGCGAAGCGCGGCTGCCCGGCCCGGCCATCCTGACGGACCGGGCCCAGGCGCCGGCTACTTCGCCGCCGTCTTCACCAGCGGGCAGGTCGACTTAGCCAAAGGCATGAAGGCCTCGTCGCCCGGCACCGTGGCCACCAGGTGGTAGTAGTCCCAGGGCCGTTTGGATTCAGACGGCTTTTTCACTTCGAACAGGTACATGTCGTGCACCATGCGGCCGTCTTCGCGGATGCGGCCATTGGTGGCGAAGAAGTCGTTGATGGGCATGGCCTTCATCTGCTTCATCACCGCGTCCGGCGCGTCGGTGCCGGCGGCCTGCACCGCCTTCAGGTAATGCATCACCGACGAATACGTGCCGGCCTGGCTCATGTTCGGCATCTTCTTGAGCTTGTCGTAGTAGCGCTGCGACCAGGCGCGCGTCTGGTCGTTCATGTCCCAGTAGAAGGCCTCGGTCAGCATCAGGCCGCTGGCCGCATCCAGGCCGATGGCGTGGATGTCGTTGATGTACAGCAGCAGGCCGGCCATCTTCTGGCCGCCCTGGGTCAGGCCGAATTCGCTGGCCGCCTTGATGGCGTTGACCGTGTCGCCGCCCGCGTTGGCCAGGCCCACCACCTGGGCGCGGCTGGACTGCGCCTGCAACAGGTACGAGGCGAAGTCGCTGGACCCCAGCGGATGGCGTGCGGCGCCCAGCACGGTGCCGCCGCGGGCCTTGACCACGTCGGTGGCAGAGGCTTGCAGCGTATGGCCGAAGGCATAGTCGGCTGTCAGGAAGTACCAGCTCTTGCCGCCACGGTCGACGATGGCGCGGGCGGTGGTGTTGGCCAGCGACCAGGTGTCGTAGGTGTAGTGCACCGAATAGGGCGAGCACAGGTCGTTGGTGATGCGTTCGGTGC
Organism: Achromobacter sp. DH1f; assembly: GCF_000633435.1. Lineage (NCBI taxonomy): Bacteria > Pseudomonadati > Pseudomonadota > Betaproteobacteria > Burkholderiales > Alcaligenaceae > Achromobacter > Achromobacter sp. DH1f. The sequence goes on from NZ_AYMF01000041.1 coordinate 64,142, forward strand.
CGGGGCCGCTGAAGACCACGATCTTCTTTTTCTCGCGGGCCACTTCCAGCACCGCCAGCGCCGGAGCCGAGCCGGCCACGTCCATCACGGCGTCGACTTTCTGCGTGTCGTACCACTCGCGGGCGCGGGCCGCGGCGATGTCGGCCTTGTTCTGGTGGTCGGCCACCAGCAGGTCGATCTTCTTGCCCAGCACCGTGCCGCCGAAGTCGTCGATGGCCATCTGTGCGGCGGTGGCGCTGCCCTTGCCGGTCACGTCGGCGTAGACGCCGCTCATGTCCAGGATCAGGCCCAGCCGGACGATGTCGTCCGAGATGGCGGGGGTGGACTGGGCCGCGCCTGGGCCGCTCCAGGCCAGGGCGGCGGCCAGGACGGCCGCGCACGGCGCAAGCCGCGCGTAGCGGCGGCGGGTTCGGGGGCTGCGTTGCTGCGAAATCCGGGGCATCGGGGTCATGGTTGTCTCCATTTATGGTTATGCCGGATACGTGCGGGGAACAGCGGGCGCTTGGGCGGTCAGCCGCGCCTTTTCGGAAATAGCGGGGGGCGCCGCGTGCGCCACAGGCGCGGCTAGCGCTGCGTCAGCAGGTCGAATTCCATGCGGACCTTGCGGAACGGAAACTCCAGCCGCGCGAAATACACCACGCGGCCGTCGATGCAGGCGTAGCGGCGCAGTTCGGCCACGGGCGAGGACACGGGAATCTGCAACGATTCCGCGGATTCCTGGCCGGCCTCGATCACGTTCAGCACCTGGCGCGCTTCGCTGATGCGGGCGCCGTAGAACTGGTCCAGCACCGGCGCCACGGTGCTTTTCTGGATGCGGGCGCGGTGCTTGCGAAACAGGCTGCTTTCCAGGAACACCTCGCTGTAGCAGAAGGGGCCGGCATCGGTGGTATGCACCCGCCGCAGGTACTGGAAACGGCCACCGCGGTCGGCCTCGCACGGCATGCCCAGGGTGTCCGGCAACGGCGAATCGGCGCTGGATTCCACCAGCGACACGGTGCCCAGCTGATTGCTCAGTTCCACCGTTTCGGCCCAGGTCTTGGGGATCAGCAGCGTGGGCGTTTCGGGCAGCGCGGCATTGACGAAGGTGCCCGACCCGCGCGAACGCCGGATCAGGCCGTCCTGCTCCAGCAGGCCGAAGGCCTGGCGGATGGTGGCGCGCGAAATGCCGTAGGTGTCCATCAGCGATTCCAGCGGCGGAATCTGCTGGCCGGGCCGCCAGGTGCGGTTCTGGATATGGCTGCGAAACAGCGCGGCCGCCTGCAGGTACAGGGGCTGGGGACTGTGCGAGAAAAGCTTGCGCGCGGGCATGGGGGGCAGGATCAGGAAGAGAGAGGGGCGGCGAGCAGGGCGTCGGCCATGTCGCGCAACCGGTGTTTCTGGATTTTCACCGAATTGGCGCTTTCCACCGACGGAAAGGCCTCCAGCGCGGTAAAGCCCACGGGCACCTTGAAGCCGGCCATCGCCTGTTTGCACGCGGCGGTCCAGCCGGCCGCATCCGCCGTCGCACCCGGGTGCAGCAGCACGAAGGCGTAGGGCACGATCTTGCCGTGGCGGGTGGCCCCCACCACCTGGCAGGCGCGCACGCCGGGCAGGGCTTCGACGACCTGTTCGATTTCCACCGGGTTCACCAGAAAGCCCGACAGCCGCAGCGAATCGCCCATGCGGGTCTGGAACACGAACTGGCGCGGATTCAGCGTGTAGCCCAGGTCGCCCGTCTTGAAGTAGCCGTCTTCGGTAAAGGCGCGGGCGGTGGCGTCGGGGTTGTCCAGGTAGCCCTGCATCAGGCTGGGTGACCGGATTTCCAGTTCGCCCGATTCGCCGTGCGGCAGCACCGCGCCGCTGGCCGGGTCGCGCGCCCGCACGCGGGCGTCGGAGTAAACCAGCGTGCCGCCGGGCTGGTGACGGGCCGACACGTCCCCTTCGGCGGCCTCGCGCGGCTGGCCGGCCACCAGGGCGATCAGTTCGCTGGATCCATACAGCCCGGTCAAGGGCACGCCGGCCTCGCGGGCCAGGTCCAGCATGTGGTCCAGCGCGGGCGTGAAGCTGGCAAAGCCGAACAGCCGGGCCGAGGCAAAGCCGCCGGGAGCGGCCGCGCGCATCATGGCGACCAGCGCTTCGTTGTTGGCATAGGTGTGCGTGACGCGGTGGCGCGCCACCGCGGCGGCGGACTCGGCGGCATCGAACACCGGCGCGCACACCACCGGCGCGCCTTGCGCCAGGCCACCCACCAGGGTGGCAAAGCCGAAGGCGCCGCAGAATGGCGCGCTGGCCAGCACGCACGTGCTGTCGTCGTAGCCGAAGGCGTGGGCCACCGCCGCGCCGTGGCGCAGCAGCGTCGTCTGGTCGTGCAGCACGAACTTGGGCTGCGAGGTGGTGCCGGACGTGGTGAAGCACAGCACGCCGGCATTGGGCTGGGCGGGGGGCGGGGCGTCGGGGCAGGCCAGAAGGTCGGCGTAGCGGTAGAGCGGCCGGCCGTTCTGGGAAGCCTGGGAAGACGCGTCGTCCGCCCCGCTTTCGTCGGCGACCGCCACCACGCCGCGCAGCCGCGCCAGGTGTTCGGGCGCGACGTCGTTCAGGATGCCCTGGAAGTCGATGCCCTTGAACCCCGGCCAGAACACCAGCCAGTCGGCGCGGCCACGGCCGAGGATGTCGGCGACTTCCAGCGCGCGAAAGCGCGTGTTCACCGCCAGCACCAGCGCGCCCAGGTGGGCGGCGGCCAGGAAGGTCTCGACCCAGGCGGCGCAATTGGGCAGCCACACCGCCACGCGGTCGCCGGGGCGGACACCGGCGCGCGCCAGGCCAGCGGCCAGGGCGCGGCTGCGGGTGCGCAGTTGTGCGTGGCTGATGGGCTGGTCTCGGTCGATCAGCGCGGGGGCATCGGGCTGGCGCGCGGCCAGGGCGTCCAGGTGTTGTGAAAAGGTGGTGGCGATCGGCGTGAGGCGCGGCGCGGCGGGTGTGACGACGGACTTGGCGGCGGACGGGGCCGGGGCAACAGGCTGCGTCATGGCTTACACCGTGGCGATGGGAGTGACGGGCGAACCCACTGCGCCGGGCATGCGCAGCGGCGGCGCGGTCAAGAGAAAGCGGTTGCGGCCCTGCGTGTGCAGCCAGTCGGCCAGCGCCTTCAGGTACCACAGCTCGGCCAGCGGCACGCCCAGCTTGAACAGGCAGTGATGGTGCAGCGGCAGGATCGAGTGGCCGGGCCCCGAGGTGCGCGCCGGGTACGCTTCCACCGCGTAGTTGTCGGCGCAGATGGCCGCCACGCCGCTGTCGGTGATCCAGCCCAGCAGCGCCGGGTCGGCGCCGTCCAGCACCGCGCCGGTCTGCTCGAGCCGGTGCGGATCGGGCTGGCCGTTCATTTCCACCAGCGTTTCGGCAAAGCCCGTGCGCAGCACCAGCATGTCGCCGGCTTCGACCACCACCTTCTGTTCGCGCATGGCCGCCTGCAACTGCGTATGGCCGACCAGCGTGCGGCCGGGGCCGAAGGCGCGCGCCAGGTCGATCAGCACGCCGCGGCCCTGCATGCCTTTTTCGGCGTAGCGGTGGATGCCGAGCTTGCGGGCATACGAGCCGCCGGGCGGGCAGCAGTCGCCCGGGGCGGCGTCGTCGCCGCCGAACACGTCCACGCCGGCCGCATAGCCGTTGTAGTAGACGCGGCGGGCCTCGCCGTCGCCCTGGATGTCGAACTGCGCGCCCACGTGGCACAGGCCGTCCCATTGGGTCGAATACTGCATGCTGAGCGTGACCTGGTCGTCGGACAGCACGTCCACGGCCTCGGGCTGCAGGCGCGACATGGCGAAGTTCAGGTAGGGCGCGCCGTCGCGAAACGTGGGCTTGAGCACTGGCGGATGGCGGCGCGGATTCAGCACGTTGCCGCCGGGCAGGTCCAGCGGCAGCGACAGGCAGAACACCTTGCCCGCGCGCACCTCGCGCACGGCTTGCAGCACCTTTTCCTCGGTCAGGAGGTTCAGGCGGCCGATCTCGTCGTCGGGGCCGAAATCGCCCCAGGTGGATCCTTCGGGCCGTTGCGTCCAGCGTTTCATGGGCATGTCTCCGGTCTGTTTTTCGTGTGCTTGTGAATATAGTCCGTATTTACGTACTATAGGAAGCACCTGCTGGCCGCACGCGCCGCAAGCTGCGTTGACCGATGGGAAAAAAATGGCAATCCGCCGCCGGTGGAGCCAACAGAAATCCGCAATCAGCGGATTCGCGAGGAGACAGATCCATGACGCATTCCCTGCATCGCCGTGCCGGGCGGCAGGCGCTGGCCGCGGCCGCCCTGGCCGCGCTGACCCTGTCCGCGGCGCACGCCGCGGGCTATCCGGAGCATCCCGTCACCGTGGTCGTGCCGTATCCACCGGGCGGCGGCGCGGACATCTTCGGCCGCGCCATCGCCAATGCGCTGCAGCCGGGCCTGAAGCAGACCGTGCTGGTCGAGAACAAGCCCGGCGCCGGCGGCAACATCGGCATGGCCTACGTGGCCCGCGCCAAGGCCGACGGCTACACGCTGGGCCTGGGCACCATCGGCACGCAGAGCATCAACCAGTTCCTGTACGCCAACATGACGTTCGTCCCCGAGCGCGACCTGGTGCCGATCGCGCTGGTGTCCACCACGCCCAACGTCATTGCCGTCAGCGCCAAGTCGCCCTACAAGACCGTGGCCGATGTGATCCAGGCGGCCCGGCAGTCCAAAGACAAGAAGCTGACCTATGCCTCGCCCGGCATCGGCTCGTCGGTGCACCTGACCGGCGCCTATTTCGAGGCGATGGCGGGGGTGACGATGCTGCACGTGCCGTTCAAGGGCACGTCGGCGTCGCTGCCGGCGGTGGCGGGCGGTCAGGTGGACCTGCTGTTCGACAACCTGCCGGGCGCGCTGGCGCAGATCAAGGATGGCAACCTGGTGCGCGGCGTGGCCGTCACTTCGGCCACGCGTGATCCGTCGCTGCCCGACCTGCCCACCGTGGCCGAGTCCGGCCTGCCGGGTTTTGACGTCACGGCCTGGTTTGCGCTGTATGCGCCGCGCGGCACGCCGGAAGCGGTCGTTAGGCAACTGATCGAGGCCGCGCGTACGGGCCTGGCCAGCCCGGCCATCGCCACCAATTTCGCCACCATGGGCGCCCGGCCGGGTACGCTGTTCGGCCCCGACCTAGGCGCCTTCGAGCGCGACGAGCGCAAGAAATGGGGCGGCCTCATCAAAGACAAAGGAATCACCGCGCAATGAACCCTACTCCCATCGCATTGGTGACCGGCGGCAGCCGCGGCATCGGCCGCGCCATCGTCGCGCGCTTGTTGCAGGACGGCTTTCGGGTCGTCAATTTCAGCCGCCGCGCGCCTGACGAAACCTTGCCCGGCGAGACCTTCCAGTCTGTCGACCTGGGCGATGCCGCGGCGACTGTCGCGGCGGCCGGCGCGCTGGTCGCCGCGCAGCCCGTGCTGCACCTGGTCAACAACGCCGGCATGATCCAGGTCGCCGATATCGAATCCGTCACGCAGGAAGACCTGGCGCGCACCGTGGCGCTGAACCTGACCGCGCCGCTGCTGCTGATGCAGGCGCTGCTGCCGGGCATGCGCCAGGCCGGCTACGGCCGGGTGGTCAACATCGGCAGCCGGGCGGCCCTGGGCAAGCCCGGCCGCTCGGTCTATGGCGCCACCAAGTCGGGCCTGGTCGGCATGACGCGCACCTGGGCGCTGGAACTGGGCAAGGCCGGCGTGACCGTCAACACGGTGGCGCCGGGGCCCATCGCCACCGAACTGTTCGACCAGTCCAACCCGCCGGGCGAGCCGAAGACCGTGGCGCTGGAAGCGTCGATTCCCGTGGGGCGGATCGGCCGGCCTGAAGACGTGGCGCATGCGGTTTCCGGATTCATGGACCCGCGCGCGGGCTTCATCACCGGGCAGGTGCTGTACGTGTGCGGGGGAATGTCGGTGGGGTTGGCGGGGTAGGGGCCAGGCGGAGGCCTGTCAGCCGATGCCGTCGCTGCCGTCCAGCGGCCACGGAAAGTCCGGCGTGATGCGCAATTCCAACCCCGCCTGCGACAGCAATTGGTGCAGCCGGATCACTTCATGCGCCAGCTGGTCTTCGGCTACCGGCAGGTGCTGCGTGATCAGGTCGCGCGCCCGCTTGACGCCAATGCCCAGCGCCACCGACAGCCGGGCGATGGCGGTGGCCGTGCCCAGCGCGCCGGGCGTCGCCCACAGCGTGTAGGGCGTGCGGTCGTGGAAGGGGTGATTGGGGTTGGTCGTGGCCACCATCCAGCCGCAGGCTGTGCACCGCGCGATCAGGCTCAAGCCCTGTTCGGCCACGCTCTGGGGCTGGCCGCACTCGGGGCAGGGCGATTGCGTGATGCGTTCGGTCATGGTCGGGGTACGAGGGCAATAGGGGGGCCTGCGGCAATCATCAGGAGGCGGAACCGGTAGCGTAATCCGTTCTGGCGCAATGCGGGCGCCGCCCGCTGTACAGGGCGGCATCCGACAAGGTGTACCGGCGCCTGCCGACCTGGCGTGGCTATGATGCGGGCATTCTTCGCCCGACGTTGCCGTGATGACCCGCAAGATATTCTGGCAAGACCCGTACCTGACCGCGCTCGACGCGCAGGTCACCGAGGTGGCAGGCGCCCAGGTGCTGCTGGACCAGACGATTCTGTTCGCCTTTTCTGGCGGCCAGGAAAGCGATGCCGGCACGATTGCCGGCTATCCCGTGCTGCAGGCGGCCAAGCGTGGCCTGGACATCGTGTACACCTTGCCCGCCGATAACGCGATCAAGGTGGGCGACAGGGTGGCCACGCAGCTTGACTGGGACCGCCGCTACCGGCTCATGCGGCTGCACTTCGCGGCCGAGATGGTGCTGCAGCTGATTTACCAGCGCTGTCCCGGTATCGTGCGGACCGGCGCGCACATTGCGCCGACCAAGGCCAGGATCGATTTCACCAGCGAGCACAGTCTGGCGCCGCTATTGGCCGGCATCGCTGGCGATGCGCAGGCGCTGATCGACGCCGATCATCCCATCGTCACGGCCTTCAGCGACGCTGGCGCCGAGCGTCGCTACTGGCGGGTCGACGGCTTTGCGCAGATGGCGTGCGGCGGCACCCATCCCCGCCGCACGGGTGAAATCGGCGGCGTGTTGCTCAAGCGCAGAAATCCGGGTCGCGATCGCGAACGCGTGGAAATTGTGCTGGCCTGAAGGGCGCGGCGGCGTTCGGATCAGGCTGCGGGCCGGTTCCGGCCGATCACGTGCCGCAACGTCTTGCCGGACACCTTGCCCAAGGCCTGCAAGGCCTCGGCGCGTTCCTGCCGCAGCCGGCGCAGCACCTCGGCCGGCGTCACGCCGAAATGCGCGGCGAACTTGCGCTGGAAGGTGCGGCGCGACATATGGCAGGCGTCCGCCATGTCGTCCACCGACCAGCGCGCCGACAGGCTGGCTTCGATCTTTTCCACCAGGTCGCGAAACGGCGCGGCCATGCGGTCCTGCAGTCGCAGCGATTGGCTGTACTGGCGCTGGTCGCCATTTCTGCGCATGAACACGACCAGGCGCCGCGCCACGTCCTGCGCCACCTGCGCGCCGACATCGCGTTCGATCAGGGCCAGCGCCAGGTCGATGCCTGCCGTCACGCCCGCCGACGTCCAGATGGCGCCGCTTTCGATGTAGATGCGGTCGTCTTCCACCCGCAGGCCGGGGTGCAGCTGGCGCAGCCGGTCGGCTGAACGCCAGTGCGTGGTCACGCGGCGGCCCTCGAGCAGGCCGGCCGAGGCCAGCAGGAAGGCGCCGGTGCAGACGCTGCACGTGCGGCGCGCCTGCGGGCTGCGGCGGCGCAGCCAGGCCAGCGTTTCGCCGTGAGCGCTGGCCTGGTCGATGCCGGGGCCGCCCGGCACGAACAGCATGTCGATCGGGGCGTCGTCGTCCTGGGCGAAGGTGGCGTCGGCCTGCATGCGCAGGCCCTGGTCCCAGGTGGACACCACCGGCGTGGCGGCCACGGTGGCCAGTTGGTAATAGGGGGCGCCGCCTTCTTCGTTGGCAGCGCTGAAGGCCTGCCAGGGGCCGGCCAGGTCCAGCGGCTGGAAACCGTCGTACAGCAGGAACACAATGCGTTTTGGCGCGATCGCGGACGCATTTGGCGCACGGTCGCCGGCGCGTCCGCCTACGCTGGCGTTTCCATTCTGCGAAGGAGCATCGTCATGCATGTGAATATTCTCTTGTTCGAAGGGCTGACCCAGCTGGATATGACGGGGCCGTACGAGGTACTGGCCGCCGCGCCTGGCTTCACCGTGGATTTTGTCGCAAAAACGCTCGCCCCGGTGCGTAGTGATCGCGGCCTGCGGTTCGTGCCGACCCAGACGCTGGATTCCGCGCCGCCGTGCGATCTGCTGGTGGCGCCCGGCGGGCCGGGCACGGATGATGCCATCGTTGATCCGGACTGGGTAGCCTTTACCCGCCGGCAGGGGCTGGCGGCGGGTCACGTGTTCGGCATCTGCACGGGGTCGCTGCTGCTGGGGGCGGCAGGCTTGCTGCGTGGCAAGCGCGCGTCCAGCCACTGGCGGGCGCGCGAGTTGCTGGCGCATTTCGGCGCCATCCCCACCGACGAACGCCTGTGCGTGGACGGCAAGTTCTTTACGGCGGGCGGCGTCACGTCCGGCATCGACATGGCCCTGAAAGTGGTGGCCACGCTGTGCGGCGACGACGTGGCCAAGCAGATCCAGCTGCAGATCGAATACGATCCGAAACCGCCGTTTCCGGGCGGCACGCCCAAGACGTCGGAGCCGGCCATCGTGCAGCGCTACCTGGATATGTCACAGGCGCGGTTCGAGTCGCGCCGGGCGGCGGTCGAGCGCGCCGCGGCGGCAATGCCGCGGGACTAGGCGCCTGTTGCGCGGGCGGGGGCTTGGCGCCGGCCTGCCCAGGCCGCGGGTGGGCGCCTAACGCCCCAGATGATCCAGCGGCAGCGGACCATGCGGCTTGACGGTCTGGATCGCGAAGTTGCTGCGGATGTCCTTCACGCCGGTCAGTTTCAGCAGGGTGCCGAGCAGGAAGGTTTCATAGGCGCGCAGGTCCGGCACCACCACCTGCAACAGGAAGTCGGATTCGCCTGACACCAGGTGCGCAGCCACCACTTCGGGCAGCGCGCTGACTTCCTTGCGGAACTGGGCGGCGTCGCGCTCGTGGTGGCGTTCGACCTTGACGCCCACGAACACGGTCAGGCCCAGGCCGACCTCGTCAGGCGCCAGCCGCGCTTCGTAGCCCTGGATCACGCCGGCTTCTTCCATCAGGCGCACCCGCCGCAGGCAGGGCGACGGCGACAGGCCGATCTGCTCGGCCAGTTCCACGTTGGTCAGGCGGCCGTTCTTCTGCAGGGCTTCCAGAATGCGGCGGTCGTAGGCGTCCAATTCACGTTTTGGCATGGAATTGATTATGGATGTTATTGATTGGTGAAGTATGCCAATAATGCTACTTCAAGTGGCATGAATAGAAAGCACATGCCGATGCCTTTTCCCTAGAATGACCCTCATTCCAAGTCGTTGAAAGAGGGTAGTCATGGCCGATATGGCGTTGTTCCTGGGGGCGTTGCTGGTGGTCTATGTGGTGCCCGGGCCGGACATGATCCTGCTGCTCGAAACCGGCGCCTTGCGCGGCCGGGCGCCGGCCCTGGCCGTGGCGGTGGGCCTGGCGATTGCCCGGGCCGCCCACGTCACGCTGGCCGCGCTGGGGCTGGCGGCGCTGTTCAAGACGCATCCGTGGGCGTTCGACGCGGCGCGCACGGTGGGCGGCTGCTACCTGGTGTGGCTGGGCGTGCGTCTGCTGCGCGCCGGACCGCTGTCGTATGACGTGGCGACCCAGGCGCAGGCCGCCGCGCGCGGCAAGGGCCTGGGCGCAGCGCTGCTGAGCGGCGTGCTGACCAATGTGCTCAATCCCAAGGCGCTGTTGTTCTGCTCGGTGCTGCTGCCGCAGTTCGTGTCGCCGGCCCAAGGCAGCATCGGCCAGCAGTTCGCGGTGCTGGGCGTGGTGCTGGTGAGCCTGGGGCTGACGTTCGACGTGCTGTGCGCCTTGGCCGGCGGTGCGCTGGGCCGCTGGCTGGCGGCCCGGCCGCGGGTACGCAAGTGGCAGGGCGCGGTGTTCGGCACCTCGCTGATCGGGTTCGGCTTGAAGCTGACCTTGAGCCGGTAGGCGCAGGGGGCGGCTCGGCCAAATAAAACGGGCCTGACGAATGGGCCAGACGAATGGATCCAAAAAGCCAGAAAAAAATGGGCCTGACTTACATCAGGCCCATTTGTCATCTGCAGCGTTGCCGGCGCATTACTTGCCAAAGGCAAAGGATGTTTCGTCCTGGCCCTCGGCCTCGCCGTCCGTTTTCACCGGCTTGGGCTGGGCGCCATCGGCCAGCATTTCCGCTTGCGTCAGGCCCTTGGTCAGTTCCAGGGCCTGGCGCTCGAACAGGCGCCGGTACAGGCCGCCCTTCAAGCGGATCAGCTGGTCGTGGCTGCCTTCTTCGATGATGCGGCCACGGTCCATCACCAGCAGGCGGTCCAGCGCGCGCACGGTCGACAGGCGGTGCGCGACCACCAGCGTGGTGCGGCCGACCATCAGGCGTTCCATGGCTTGCTGGATCAGCACTTCGCTTTCGCTGTCCAGGCTTGAGGTGGCCTCGTCCAGGATCAGGATAGGCGCGTCCGCCAGGAACGCCCGCGCGATTGCCACGCGCTGGCGCTCGCCGCCCGACAGCTTCACACCGCGCTCGCCCACCAGCGTTTCATAGCCCTTGGGCAGCGCCATGATGAACTCGTGCGCGCTGGCCAGCCGCGCCGCGTGCTCGATCTCGGCCTGCGTCGCGCCGGGGCGGGCGTAGGCGATGTTCTCGGCCAGCGTGCGGTGAAACAGCACCGGTTCCTGCTGCACGATCGCGATCTGGCTGCGCAGCGACGACTGCTTCACCTGGGCGATATCCTGCCCGTCGATGGTGATGCGGCCGCCGTTCACGTCATACAGGCGCTGGATCAGCTTGATGAACGTGGTCTTGCCCGACCCGGAATGGCCGACCAGCCCGACGCGTTCGCCCGGGGCGATGCGCGCCGAAAAATGGTCGTACAGCGCCGTGTCGTGCCGGCCGTAGCGGAACGTGACGTCCTCGAAGCGGATTTCGCCCGCACCGACGCGGATGTCGCCCGCGCCGGGCCGGTCGTCCACGCCCAGCGGATGCCGCGCCATGGCCACCAGTTCTTCCATGTCGTTGACCGAGCGCTGCAGGTTGCGGATGTGCATGCCCACGTCGCGCAGGTGGCCCTGCAGCATGAAGAACATCGTCAGCGCGAAGGTGATGTCACCGACGCTGGCCTGGTTGCGCGACCACAGGAACAGCGACGCGCCCAGGATGCCGGCCTGCATCGCCACCAGCATCGCGCCCTGGACGCCACCGTTGATGGTGGCGCGAACCCAGGTGCGGCGCGTGCGGCGGCGCCACTTGTCGACCACGCGGCCCAGCCGGGTTTCTTCGCGCGTTTCGGCGCCGAAGGCCTTGACCACGGGGTTGCAGCTGACGGCATCGGCCAGGGCGCCGCCCATGCGCGTATCCCAGGCGTTGCCCAGCCGCGCGGCCGGGGCCACGTAGCCCAGCGACAGCGCCGCGGTGACGGCGATGTACAGCACCGACCCTACGCCGACGACCAGGCCCATGATCGGCCAGTGCACGCCCAGCAAGGCGGTGGCGCCGACCAGCATGACGACGGACGGCAGCAGGGCCACCAGCAAGGTGTCGTTGAGCACGTCGACGGCCCACATGCCGCGGGTGATCTTACGCACGGTCGAGCCGGCAAAGCTGTTGGCATGCCAGTCGGTGGAAAAGCGCTGCACGCGGTAGAACGCGTTGGACACCATTTCATTCATCATCTTCAAGGTGAAGGTGATGATGTTCTGGAAGACCCCCTGGCGCAGCAGGGTGCCGCCGATGCCCAGCGCGATCAGCAGCCAGAACGAGGTGATGGCCGCGCCCCAGATCATCTCGTCGGCCGCGGCGCCGGACGCGACGGCGTCGACCAGGCGGCCGGCGTACAGCGGGGTCAGCACGTCGGCCAATGCGGACAGCAATGCCAGGCCGATGATGACGGCGGTGCGCCAGGGCTGGGCGCGCCAATAGCGGAAGGTAAAGCCGAGGACGTCCTTGAAGGCTTGTCCTCGCAGATCGATTTTTGTTCGATTCATTGCGATTGGCCGGCAACGTGGGGATGCCGGATTCCTTGTGGGAAAGGGGGTGATACGACCTGCGCAGCGAGGCGCAGGCATTGCGTTCAAGGGGTTGGAGCGGGCACGGAGGACCAGTCGCCAGGTAACCAGGCGATGGGTCCGCGCGGGCGACGACTACTTAATGGCGTCGCGGAGATACGCGCGGGATGGCGGTATGCGGATTCATCATCTTGCGCCTCCCAGGTGTAGGTGAAGGGAAAAAACGTGGGCGTAGGCCCGGATTGATGATTCTATAGAAATGGTGTAGGGGAATCAACCGGGTGGCGTCGCGATCAGGGCGCGTGTGGGTTTTTTTCAACGGTGGCGGCCCGCCGGCAAGGTGCCGGCGGGCCGCGTGGCGCGACTGACCCAGGGCGCGCCCTGGCGGGGCGGCAGCGCGCGGCGCTACTTCAGGAACCCCGTCGAGATCCAGGGCACCGCGGCGATGACGACGATGCCGACGGCCATCGAGCCCAGGTAACCCATGATGGGCCGGATGCCGGCTTCCGGCGCGACCCGGCCGATGGCGCAGGCGGCGTAGTAGCCCACGCCGAACGGCGGGGCGAACAGGCCCAGGCCCATCGACAGGATGACCACCATGGCGTAGTGGACTTCATGGATGCCCATCTGGTGGGCGATCGGGAACAGCAACGGGCCGAACAGCACGATGGCGGGAATGCCTTCCAGCACGCTGCCCAGGATGACGAAGGCCGCGATGGAGACGCCCATGAAGGTTGCCGCGCCGCCGGGCAGGCCGGACATGGCCTGGGCCAACTGGGTCGAGAAGCCGGACTGCGTCAACGCCCACGCCATGGCCGTGGCGGTGCCGATGATGAGCAGGATCGAGCCGGACAGGCAGGCCGTGTCGACCAGCATCGGCTTGAGCCGCTTGGGGTCGAAACAGCGGTAGACCAGCAGCCCGACCAGCGTGGCGTAGACGATGCCGATGGTGGAGACCTCGGTGGCGGTCGCCACGCCTTCGACCACCGCCGCGCGGATGACGAAGGGCAGGGCCAGCGCGGGCAGCGCAACCAGCAGCGCGTGGCCGATCTGGCGGCCGGTGGCGCGGCGCACGGCGCTCAGGTCTTCGTGGCGGTTGCGCCGCCACACCACCAGGCACAGCATCACGCCCAGCACCAGGCCAGGCAGCAGGCCGCCCGTGAACAGCGCCGTGATCGACACGCCGGTGACCGAGCCGATGGTGATCAGCACCAGGCTGGGCGGCACGGTTTCCGTCTGCGCGCCGGTGGCCGAGAGCAGCGCGACCAGGTCGCCTTCGTTGGCGCCGCGTTCGCGCATTTCGGGAAAAAGCACCGGGGCCACGGCCGCCATGTCGGCCGCCTTGGCCCCGGAAATGCCCGAGACCACATACATGGCGCCGATCAGCACGTACGACAGGCCGCCGCGCACGTGGCCCAGCAGGCTGGCCAGGAAAGCGACCATGCGCTTGGCCATGCCGGTCATCTCGATCAGCACGCCCAGGAACACGAACAGCGGCACCGCCAGCAGGATCAGGTGCGACATGCCTTCGTCCATGCGCCCGACCACCACCATCATCGGCACCTCGGTGGTGAGCGACAGGTAGCCGAAGGTGGCCAGCCCGAATGAGAACGCGATCGGCACGCCGGTGAACACGGTGGCGGCCACGACCCCGACAAAGAAGATCAGCAGGTTGGCGTTGCCCAGGCCGGCCAGCACGGGCTGCAATGCCATCATGCCGGCCACGACGCCGCCCACCAGCAGCAGCGCCAGTCCGGTGATGCGCCACTGCGCCCGCTCCACCAGCCGCAGCAGGGCGATCAGCAGCATCAGGGCGGTGCCCACCGGCAGCGCCGCGGCGCGCCAGATATTGGGGATTTCCAGTGCGGCGGTGGTGACGTAGCGTTCTTCCGACGCGTATTCGTAGCCTGGCGCCAGCACGAGTGCAAGGAAGGCCAGCGCCGCCGCCACCGCCACCATGTCGAGCAGCGCGCGGGTGGCGGGCGAGGCGCGGTTGACCAGCGCGCCCATGCGCATGTGTTCGCCGCGGCGAAAGGCCACCACCGCGCCCAGCATCGCCAGCCACAGGAACAGGATCGAGGCCAGTTCGTCCGACCACACCAGCGGCGTGTGCAGGGCATAGCGCGCGACGATGCCCGAGAACAGGATGACGATTTCCGCGACCACCAGGATGGCCGCGGGAATCTCCACCAGGTGGCCCAGCGCCTTGTCGGCGGCCACGGCCCAGGGCCGCCGGACGCCCGGCGCCGCGCCAGCGTCGCCCCGCAGGTCCGCCGGGTGGGTCAGCGCAGCCCTCATGACAGTCTCCCGGCCGCCTGCTCCAGCAGGCCCCAGGCCTTGTCGCCGTACTTTTCCTTCCAGCTTGCGTAGAAGCCGGCGTGGCGCAGGGACTCGCGGATGGGGCTGGGTTCGGGGGTGTTGAAGGCCAGGCCTTCTTCGGCCAGCTTGGCTTGCAGCTGGGTGTTGAGCGCCAGCACGTCGGCGCGCTCGGCCATCCCGGCCGCGTTGATGTGCCGGGCGACGACCTCGCGGATGTCGGCCGGCAGCTTTTCCCAGGCGCGGCGGTTGCCCAGGAACCAGAAGCCATCCCACATGTGGTTGGTCATGGAACAGTATTTCTGGACTTCGTACAGCTTGGCGGTCTGGATGATGGCCAGCGGGTTTTCCTGGGCGTCCACCACCCGGGTCTGCAACGCGGAATAGGTTTCGTTGAAGTTGATGCTGGCCGGCGACGAGCCCAGCGCCTTGAACATCGACGTCCAGAGCGGGCTGACGGGCACGCGGATCTTCAGGTCGCGAAAGTCGTCGGGGCCGCTGATCGCGCGCGAGCTGGTGGTGACCTGGCGAAAGCCGCTGTCCCAGATGCGGTCCATCACGAACAGGCCTTTGGCGTTGATCTCGCCGCGGATGTGCGCGCCCAGCTCGCCATCCATCGCTTTCCAGACCGAGTCGTAGTCGGGAAAGGCAAAACCTACCCCGCTGATGGATGCGCTGGGCACCAGGGTGGACAGGATCAGTCCGGACAGCGTGAAGAATTCGACCGCGCCGGCCCGCAGCTGGCTGAGGGTATCGGTGTCGGACCCCAGCTGGCTGCTGGGGAACACCGCCAGTTCGAAGCGCCCGCCGGTGTCCTTCAGGATGTTCTGCGCGGCTTCGTTGGCGCGCAGGTTCATCGGGTGCGAAGGGGGCAGGTTGTTGGCGTACTTGTAGCGAAACTGCGGCGCCGCCAGCGTTCGCTGGAACGGCGCCAGGGCCAGGATCGCGCCGCCTCCCGCGGCGCTCATGAGTTTGCGTCGAGTGGTGTTCATGCTGTCTCCTTGGTTATGAGATCCGGCCGCCATCGAGGGTGGCCGGATAAAGCGCCTTGCCAGGCTTCTTGCTTTATCTTTGCATGAGGTCCATTATGTGGACCTACTTACTACCCTTAAATTTATTTAATCACATCGATTTACTGGCGTAAATCAATAAAACTGGTGCAGAATGAAAAAACAAAATCAGTTTGATGGTCCACAAAATGGACCTCTGGAAAAATCAGGCGGAGACGTGACGGAGACCTCATCCCAGGTCGGTGGCGCCCAGGCGATCTCGCGGGCCATGCTGGTGCTGCGCGCCGTGTCGCGCACGCGCAGCGACGGCGCGGGCTTGCTGGCGCTGACGCGCGACACCGGCATGAGCAAGCCGACCGTGCACCGGATCCTGGCGGCCCTGGCAGCCGAAGGCATGGTCGAACAAGACGCCGCCAGCCGCCGTTACTTCCTGGGCCCCGAATGCCACGTGCTGGGCAATATCGCCAGCGAACGGTTCGGCATCAATCGCCTGGCCGCGCCGGTGGTGGCGCGGCTGGCGCACGAATGTGGCGATTCCGCGTTCTTCTCGCTGCGCCGCGACGTGTTCGCAGTCTGCGTATTGCGCGAAGACGGCGACTATCCGCTCAAGACCCACGTGCTGCTGCCGGGCGACCGGCATCCGCTGGGCATCGGCGCGGGCAGCCTGGCCATTTTGGCGGCGCTGCCCGACGACGAGGTCCAGGCCTGCCTGCAGGCCAATGCCGGGCTGATCGAGCGGCGCTATCCGCATTATTCGGTGCCGCTGATCCGCACGCTGGTCGATGAGGTGCGCGAGCAGGGGTACGCCGTGAATCGCGGCCTGGTGGTGCCGGGCTCGTGGGGCATCGGCATGCCGCTGCGCGACGAAGCGGGCCACGTGCTGGGCGCGCTGAGCATTGCCGCGGTCGAGTCGCGCATGGATGAGGAAAGGCAGTTCCAGCTGGCCAAGCTGTTGTCACGCGAGGCCAAACGCCTGCTTGCGCAGGCCAACCCGGCAGGCCGCGAGGCGCGGGTGCGCCCGCCGGCCGCCAAGCCCAAACCCTGAAGCGCCGCGTCGGCGCGGCGGGGTTGCCACCAGAGGAGACAGCAATGAGCAAGCGTGCCGTCATCGTGGGATGGTCGCACATCCCGTTCGGCAAACTCGACGACCCCGACACCGAAAGCCTGATGGCGCGGGTGTCCGGCGCCGCGCTGGATCACGCAGGCATCGGCCCCGACGCCGTGGACGGCATCTATGCCGGCGTGATGAACAGCGGCTTCCAGAAGCAGGACTTCCAGGGGGCGCTGGTGGCGTTGGCCGATCCGGCGCTGGCCCACGTGCCCGCGACGCGGCTGGAAAACGCCTGCGCCACAGGATCGGCGGCGCTGTATGCGGCCATGGACTTCATCGAAGCCGGGCGCGGCCGCATCGCGCTGGTGGTGGGGGCCGAGAAAATGACCTCGCGGCCCACGGCCGAGATCGGCGACATCCTGCTCAACGCCAGCTACCGCAAGGAAGAGGCCGATATCGCCGGCGGTTTCGCGGGCGTATTCGGCCGCATCGCCGCCGCCTATTTCGAACGCCACGGCGACCACAGCGAGGCCCTGGCTGCCATCGCCGCCAAGAACCACGCCAATGGCGTGGACAACCCCTACGCGCAGATCCGCAAGGACCTGGGCTTTGCGTTCTGCAACACGGTGTCGGACAAGAATCCCTATGTGGCCGCGCCGCTGCGGCGCACCGACTGTTCGTTGATCTCGGACGGCGCGGCGGCGCTGGTGCTGGCGGATGCCGACACGGCGGCCAGCCTGCGGCGCGCCATCGGCTTTCGGGCACGGCGCCAGGTCAATGACATCCTGCCGCTCAGCCGGCGCGACCCGATCGCCTTCGAGGGGGCGACGCGGGCCTGGCGCGACGCGCTGGCCGACGCCGGCGCCACGTTGGACGACCTGAGCCTGGTCGAGACGCACGATTGCTTCACCATCGCCGAGCTGATCGAGTACGAGGCCATGGGCCTGGCGCCGCGCGGGCAGGGGGCGCGGGCGTTGCGTGAAGGCTGGGTCCAGCGGGGCGGGCGCCTGCCGGTCAATCCGTCGGGCGGGCTCAAGGCCAAGGGCCATCCGGTGGGCGCGACGGGGGTGTCGATGCATGTGATGGCGTGCCTGCAACTGGCGGGCGAGGCCGGGGGCATGCAGGTGCCGGGCGCGACGCTGGCCGGCGTGTTCAACATGGGCGGGGCGGCGGTGGCCAACTACGTCAGCATCCTGGAGCGCGTCAAATGAGCGGCCCGTCGGATCAGGCCGCGGGGCCGCCGCTGGGCGGCGTGGCGCCCGTGTCGCGCCGGGCGATGAACCTGGCGCATTTCCTGGTGCAGGCGGCGCGCCGCCATCCCGCCCGGCCGGCGCTGGTGTGCGGCGATGCCCGCTTGAGCTGGCGTGAGCTGGATGCGCGCACGGCGGCGCTGGCGCAGGCGTTGGCCGAGCGCGGCGTGGGCAAGGGCGACCGGGTGCTGGTGCACGCGCGCAACAGCTTCGCGTTCGCCGAAACCCTGTTTGCCGTGCTGCGCCTGGGCGCGGTGTGGGTGCCGACCAATTGCCGGATCTCGCCGGACGAGGCGGTCTATCTGGCGCAGGCGGCCGGGGTCAAGGCGTTCCTGTGCGAAGGCCAGTCGCCGCAGCACGCCGCGGCGGTGGCGACGGCCATGCCGCAGCTGGCGCTGCTGGCGCGGCTGGGCCCGGGCGACTTCGGCGAGGCCGATACCGCATCCCTGATTGCGGCGCGGCAGGGGGCGGCGGCGCCAGCCTGTGCCGACGTGGCCTACGACGACCCGTGCTGGTTCTTTTTCACGTCCGGCACCACGGGCCAACCGAAGGCGGCGGTGCTCACGCACGGACAGATGGCGTTCGTGGTGACCAACCACCTGTGCGACCTGATGCCGGGCACGACCGAAACCGACGTGAGCCTGGTGGTGGCGCCGCTGTCGCACGGCGCAGGCATCCATTTCCTGACACAGGTGGCGCGCGCGGCGTGCACGGTGCTGCCCGAGGGCGACCGGTTCGATGCGGCCCAGGCGTGGCAGCTGGTGCAGGAACACGGGGTGACCAACCTGTTCACCGTGCCCACCATCGTCAAGATGCTGGTGGAGCATGCGGCGGTGGACGCATTCGACCACGGCAGCCTGCGCTACGTGATCTATGCCGGGGCGCCGATGTACCGCGAAGACCAGAAGCGCGCCCTGGCCAAGCTGGGTCCGGTGCTGGTGCAGTACTTCGGGCTGGGCGAAGTCACCGGCAACATCACCGTGCTGCCGCCGTCGCAGCACCACGCCGGCGACGGCCCCGAAGCCCGCGTCGGCACCTGCGGCTACGAGCGTACCGGTATGCAGATCAGCATCCAGGACGACGCCGGCCGCCCGTTGCCATCCGGGCAGACGGGCGAGATCTGCGTGGCCGGGCCGGCGGTATTCGCGGGCTACTACGCCAATCCGCAGGCCAACGCCAAGGCTTTTCGCGATGGCTGGTTCCGCACGGGCGACCTGGGCTACCAGGACGACGAGGGCTACCTCTACATCACGGGCCGTGAGTCCGACATGTATATCTCGGGCGGCTCCAACATCTATCCGCGCGAGGTCGAGGAAAAGGTGCTGGCGCATCCGGCCGTGGCCGAAGCGGCAGTGCTGGGCGTGCCCGACCCGGTGTGGGGAGAGGTGGGCGTGATGGTCTGCGTGCTGCGTCCCGGGCAGGCGCTGGACGCGGACGCGTTGCTGGATTGGCTGGGGCCGCGCATGGCGCGCTACAAGCTGCCGCGCCAGGTGTTTTTCTGGGACGCGTTGCCGCGTTCGGGCTACGGCAAGATCACCAAGAAGCTGGTGCGCGATGTCCTGCGCGAGCGCGGCTGCCTGCCTGCCGGCTGACCGCTGCCGGGTGCCTGTCGCGAATCAAGGGAGACGTGGAAGTCGATTCAGCAGCAACGACGCAGTGCATCACAACGAGGAGACAGAATCATGGATGTGACGCAGGAAGCAGTGCTGGTCACGGGCGGCGCGTCGGGCATCGGCCTGGCCGTGGCCCGCGGTCTGCTGGGGGCGGGCCGCCGGGTGCTGGTGGCCGACGTATCGCAGGAGCGGCTGGACGAGGTGCGCGGCATGGCGCCGCCGGACCGACTGGGCTGCGCGCGGCTGGACGTGGCCGACGAGGCGCAGGTGATGGACACGCTGGCGCGGCTGGAAGCGGATTTCGGGCCGATTTCCGGCTTGGTGAATTCCGCCGGGATCGGGCGCGACGTGCCGTTCCTGGACACAGACGCGGCGTTGTTGCGGCGCATCCTGGAAGTGAACCTGGTGGGATCGTTCGTGGTGGCGCGCGAGGCGGCGCGGCGCATGCGCGAGCGCGGCCGCGGATCGATCGTGAACATCGCGTCGGTGTCGGGCATCCGCGGCAATGCGGGGCGCGCGGCATACGGGGCGTCCAAGGGCGGGGTGGTGACGCTGACGCGGGTGATGGCGGTGGAGCTGGCCGCCTATGGCATCCGGGTGAATGCGGTGGCGCCGGGGCCGATCGAGACGCCGCTGGTGGGGCAGATGCATACGGACGCGGCGCGGGCGGCCTGGCGCCAGGTGGTGCCGCAGCATCGCTACGCGGCTCCGGAAGAGCTGAACGGCACGATAGGCTGGCTGCTGGACGAGTCGCTGTCCAGCTTCGTGACGGGGCAGGTGATTTGCGTGGATGGCGGGTTCACTGCGGCGGGGATGCTGCCGGCGGTGCACTGAACCCGCTGATGTCGATGTCTTGATCCGGTTTTTTCGATTCCAACACTGCGCCACAAGCGCATGGAGTGCACATCATGCGAGCCACCACCGTGGATCGTTCGCTGCGGGGATCACCGAGTTTGCCCCGTCCCAGAACGCTGATACACCCGGGTGCCTTCAACCCGGTACGAATACATAGCCGCTGCGCGCGGCACGGCCGTCACATCCGCCTGGCCTTGCGGCCTGGCGCCAGCCTGTTCGAGGCGCTGGTGGCCCCGCTTGCAAAGGCGGGTGTCGAGAACGCGTCGATGACGCTGCTGGGGGGCGCGTTCAGCCACCTGGACTACTGCACGGCGCCGCCCGACCCGGCGCATCTGCGGGTGGTGGCCTATACCGAGCCGATCGCGGCGGGGCCGGCCTGCCTGATCTTCGGCAATGCCACGCTGGGCAAGAGCGATACGGGTGCGCCGCTGGTGCACTGCCACGCGGCGTTTTGCACGGACGACGGCAAGCTGCTGGGCGGCCATCTCATCGCGCAGACGACGATCGTGGGACCGGCGCCGGTGACGGTGCTGGTGACGTCGCTGGACGGGTTCGAACTACGGGCGACGTACGACGCCGAAACGAATTTGCGGCTGCTGCAGCCGCGGGAGGTCTGACGATGATGGCGGCCGAGGTGGAAAACGGAAGCATGGGGCGGGTGGCGTATGCGCGCATCGGTCCGAACGAGGATCTGGTGCAGGGGGTGGAAAAGCTGTGCCTGGCGGAGGGGTTTCGCAATGCGTTCGTGCGGGGGGCGTTGGGGAGTCTGGTGGATGCCTGCCTGTATGCGCGGGACGGCGGGGTGCGGCAGGTGGCGGGGCCGGCGGTGGAGATCGTGAGCCTGGCGGGGGAAGTGCGGGCGCAGGGGGATGGGTCGGTGGTGGCGTCGCTGTCGGGGGTGGTGGCGGATCCGGTTGGGCGGGTCCATGGGGGGGTGTTTGTGGCGGGGG
>NZ_AYMF01000042.1:0-1551 GCF_000633435.1 Achromobacter sp. DH1f
GATGGTGCCGGTCTTGTCCAGTACCGCGGCCACCCAGCCATCGGGCAGCCCGCGGCGGCCCAACACGTTGCCGATACGTTCGGGCGACAGGCCGACATTGAGGCTGTAGGCCACGTCGTCGCCACGCATGACGGGAACGCCCAGCGCGATGGTGGGATTCTGGCTGACCGCGCCCATGAACAGGCTGCTCAGCACGGGTTCGCGCGCCCGGAACACCCGGCTCAGTTCCTGGGAAACCCCGGATGCCGGCAGCGGCGTGCCATAGGGCACCAGGGTATTGACCACCTGATGGCCTTCCTTGTCGGTCAGGACGTAGCTGTCGACGATCTGGAAACGGATGGCTTCGCGGGCCCGCTGGTGAAATCCGGCCAGGTCGCCGCTGATCAGGTCCGGCGACGACGCCAGCATCTGCAACCCGGCTTCGACCCCGGTCATTTCGCGGTCGAGAATGGCGGTGAGATTGCGCGCCATGAAAATGGTGTCGCGGAATATTCGTTCTTTCTGGATCTGGTAGCTTTCGTAGACGGCGACGGACGCCACCATCAGGGCCGGCGCAATACAGGCGAACACCAACGCCAGCAGGCCGGTACGCATGGAATACCGGTGCTGCGGACGAACCCGCGCAGCGGCCAGGCTTTCGCCGTCGGGCATATTATTGTTCTCCGCCGCGCATGTGCCCGGGGCAATGCGCCTGCCGATACTGCACCCCCTGACCCATAGCGCCTCTCCTGGAGCTTGCCGTGCAGGCGGTGGGCCCGCATCGGTGAAAAGTCAGAAATTATTGCAGAACCAGAACCCAACACAATATCCGCCGCGCAACACCGGCGCCAGAAAAAGAAGGCGCCCACGGCTGGAAAATCGCGATCTAAATTTACCTCAAAAACAAAGCCTGGCAACGGTTTCATTATGTTCGAGCACTTGCCGGCGAATATTTGCCGGGGTCGCGTCCACTTCCCCCGCGGAATTGAAATAGACCGGCCGCGCGTGATCGCAATATTCAATCCCGGTCCGCAGGGGGGGCTTGGCGCACCCACCCAGACTTGAGGCGATCAGCCACGGCATCGTCATCGCTGCGAGCCACCTTTTCCTGCACATCCCTGGCCTCCTTGCGGGCGTCGGCCGCCCGCCCCTGGAGGCGGGCCTCACTGTCCGAGCGTTCCTGCGCCCGGCCCATGGCCCGCCCCCTCCAATAAACCCCGGCGACGGCGGCCAGGCCCGCCAGCACGGCCGCCACGACGCCGAGGCCCCGCTTAATCCACTGTTGCAACATGCGCTGCGCTCCTGGCCACCGGGGCGGACACCGCCGCCACGGCGCGTTGGTACAGGCTGTCCCAGCTATCCCGCTTGGGCTTGCCGGGCCGCCAGGTCCGCAGGTACAGCGCCCAGGCCGATTCGGCGTCGCCGATACGCGGCAGGCTGGCCGGATCCGACCACAGCAACAGGCGCGCAAACGCCGCCGCCAGCACGTCGTCCTGGTCCAGCCGCGCGTACACCGACGGCGCGGTCGCGACCACCCCGCGGGCCAGGCAGACCTGGCTGGCGGCGTCCCGG
>NZ_AYMF01000043.1:0-76045 GCF_000633435.1 Achromobacter sp. DH1f
GACGGGGTAGTCCGGAGCGAAGGCTCCGGACCGCAATCGTAGCCCCGCCCTTACCGCCCACCAACGCAACAGGCGGCTCAAGAACCCCTGAGCCGCCCGTACAAAACAACCATCAAACCAATACAAAAAACCTACGGCAACGCATCCGCCACACCCAAGTCAGCAGCCAGCGTCTTCAACCCGTCCCAGATGCGGGAGTCGAATTCTAGGGAGTCTGCGTTCAGGGCGCGGTTGCGGGCTTCGTATTCGCCGGGGTATTGGACGCCGTCCACGCCCGGTTGCGGCGGGCAGGCGTGCAGGTAGTCGATGAACGCGCCCACTTCCATTGAGCGCCAGTCCGTATTGAAGTCCACCTGCGGGTCAAGCAGCAGCGCGAACATGTTGTTCGTTGCCACCCCGTTGCGCGGATGTTCCGGTTGGATCGTGCCGCCGCCCGACAGCACGCCGGCCAGCAGTTCCGCCACCAGGCCCATCGCGTAACCCTTGTGGCCGCCGAACGGCAGCAGTGCGCCGGGCGGGTCCGCGAACAGCGCGTTCGGGTCCGTCGTCGGGTTGCCCTGGGCGTCGATCAGCGATCCCGGCGGGGCTTGTTCGCCCTTGGCGGCCAGCACCCGGGCCTTGTTCACGGCGATCGAGCTCGTCGCCATGTCCACGATGAACGGCGGGCGGCCGCCCGGCAGCGGGCCGGCGAAGCACAGCGGGTTTGTCGTCAGGCAGGCGCGGGCGCCGCCGAACGGAGCAACCGTGGGGGCGCGATTGATCACGTTGGTGAAGGCCAGCAGGATCAGGCCCTTGGCCGCCACCATCTCGCCATAGTGGCCCATGCGGCCCAGGTGGTGGCTGCGGCGCAGCGTCAGGATGCACTGGCCGTGTTCCTGCGTGCGTTCGATCGCCTTTTCGATCACGACCTTGCCTACGTGCTGGCCCAGGCCGTTGTGGCCGTCGTATGCCAGCATCGCGCCGCGGTCGTTCAGCAGTTCGGGGCGGCCGTCGGCTTGTGCCAGGCCGTCGCCCAGCACGCGGCGGTAGTTCGTCAGGATCGACAGGCCGTGGCTGGTGTAGCCGACCCGGTCCGATTCCACCAGGTGCTCGGCCACGTCGCGGGCGATGTCTTCCGGCACGCCTTGTGCGACCAGCACGCGGCGTCCGAATTCATTGGCTTGGGCGATAGAGATTTTCATGATGCGGCCTCCTTACAGCCAGCCCAACCAGCGCCAGTAGGTCATGCCCATCAGGATCATCAGCGCGTAGCCGATGATAGTGACCAGGATGCCCACCTTGGCGAACTGCTTGGCATTGAAGGTTTCCGTGCCCAGGCACACCATGTTCTGCGGCGCGTTGATCGGCAGGATGAAGCCGTAGCTCACCACGAAGCCCAGCAGCATCGTCATGCCCAGGCGGCTGAAGTCGCCCGGCAGCGTGGCCAGCACCGAGATCAGGATCGGCAGCATCGCCGAGGTCAGCGCCGTGGCGCTGGCGAAACCCAGGTGGATGATGATCAGGAACGCGGCCAGGATCGCGAAGATCGCCAGCGGTCCCAGGTGGTCCAGGCCCGTGTGTTGCACGACCTGGTTACCCAGCCATTGACCGGCCTGCGTCGTCAGCAAGGCGGTGCCCAGGCTGATGCCCACGCCGAACACGATCACCGTGCCCCATGGGATACGCGATTGCACGTCTTTCCAGGTCATCACGCCAAAGCGCGGCAGCATCAACAGCACCAGGCCGAAGTAGGTGGTCGAGGTCGTGTCGAAGCTGTGCAGCTTGCCTTCGGTGGACCAGAACAGCAGCAGCATCACCGACACCGCCATCAGGCGCTTTTGCGCGCCGGTCATGGGGCCCAGTTCAAGCAGCGATTTTTCGACGGCTTCCTTGCCCCCCGCGATGCTGTCGCTTTCCGGCGGCAGCAGCTTGAGCACGATGATGATCAGCACGGCCGACATGATCAGCGACCACGGTGCGCCGGCGATCAGCCAGTCCGACCAGGCCACGCGCTGGCCCAGCATCTTTTCCATGAAGCCGACCGTCAGCAGGTTCTGCGCGGCGGCGGTCTGGATGCCGACGTTCCAGATGCTGGTGGCCTGCGCCACGATGATCATGATGCCGGCGGCGATGTTCGAGCGCTTGTCTACGCCGAATGCGGCGATGACACCCATCATGATGGGCACCACGGCGGCGCTGCGGGCAGTGGCGCTGGGCACCACCAGGCTCAGCACGATCGTCACTGCGATACATCCGATCAGAATGCGACGCGTGCTGGTGCCGACCTTGGACAGGGTCACCAGCGCGATGCGCCGGTCCAGTCCGGTGAACGTCATGGCCGCGGCAATGAACAGCGCGCCGGTGACGAGCGCCAGCGCCGAGTTGGCAAAGCCCGTCAGCGCCATGCTGATGGCGGCGGACGTGCCGTACAGCACGCCCGGGTCTTTGATTGTCGGAGCCGTGCCCAGCAGGAAGGCCATCAGCGTCGTGATCATGATCGCGCTGGCTTCGTAGGACACGGCTTCGGTAATCCAGACCACCACCGCGAATGCCAGGATGGCCAGCATGCGGTGGCCGGCGACCGGCAGGTCTGCCGGCAACGGCAGCATCAGCACGCCGATCATCACGATGAAGCCGGCGATGAGTCCGATTGGGATTTTTGCTTTCTTTGGGGCTTGCGAGGCAGGGACAGCGGCTGGCGCAGTCATATCCATCTCCGGTTGAGGTCAAACTGACGGCACATCGCAACCAGGCCTGGGGCGTGATCAAAGCGAAGTGCCGACGCTACAGAATGATCGTGACGGCATTAAGGAAAACCCGTATTGATATGGGTCAAACCGGTGGAGAATCGCGCTTGTGGAAAACCCATCCCGCGCATTATGCTCGTCCGCCCGCGTTGGTCGCAAGCGTGAGATTGTTGCATAATTAAAATCAAATAGCCCGGTGGTGGGCGGCAACAAGCGTTTAATTCGTTCGTGTTATGAAATGACGGGTGTCAGCCCAGCGCCAGACGCAACTGTTCGTCCAGGTGCAGCGTGGGCGCAACGCGCCAGCCGCTTTGGGCGTAGCGCAGCCAACGGCCCAGCACCAGGTGCGTCAGCAGGCTGGCATGCGCCGCCACATTGGCCTCGGGCGGCAGGCCGCCGTCGGTGACGGCGATGCGCAGCGATTGCTTGAGCGACGCCTCGATGCGGTCGTTGATGTGGTTGATGCGTTCTTGCAGGCGGTTGTCTTCGGTGACCAGGGCGTCGCCGGTCAGCACCCGCGTCATGCCCTTGTTGCGTTCCGAGAAGGTCAGCAGCATCGACACCGTCTTGTGGGCTTGCGACAGGCCGTAGGGCTCGGCGGTCGCGATCTGGTTCACCAGCGTGAAAATGCTGGTTTCGATGAATTCGATCAACCCTTCGAACATCTGCGCCTTGCTGGCGAAGTGCCGGTACAGCGCGGCTTCGGAGACTTGCAGCCTGGCAGCCAGCGCGGCAGTGGTGATGCGCGACGCGTGCGGCTGCTCCAGCATCTCGGCCAGGGTCTGCAGAATCTGGGTCTTGCGCTCGCCGGGTTTGCTCGCCATGGACGGGTCTGGTCTTACGCAGGCTGACGGTGGATGAGAAGAGGGCGCCGGCCGCTATCCCCGCAAGGGACGCCGGCGCAACAGCAAATCACTGACGGAGTTTACCCGCAAGTCGACGTAAGCCGGCCGCTGCGAACGGCCGCGTGCGAACGGTGTGCCGGGGTGGAAAACGTGCACCGTGCGCAGCCCCGCCTGGCGTGCGCCGCGCAGGTTGGCCAGGGTGTCTTCCACCAGCACGGCCTGGCGCGCCGGCACGCCTTCGCGGGCCAGCACGTAGCGCAGCAGCGCGGGCGAGGGCTTGGGGCGGAACTCGCCGTGCAGGCGCATGTGTTCGATGGCCCACAGGCTGTCGAACTGGCGCAGGATGCCCAGGCGGCGCAGCACCGCGCGCGCATAGTGCAGCGGCGCGTTGGTCAGCAGCACTTTGCGACCGGGTAGCTGGCGCAACTTGTAGGCCAACCCCTTTTCGGCGCGCACCAGCGGATTCACATCGAAGTCGTGGCTGCGGTGCAGGAAGGCGTGGGGGTCCACGCCATGGTTGCGCACCATGCCGATCATGGTGGCGCCGTAGCGCTTCCAGTATTGCTTGCGTACCTGGTTGGCTGTGTCGACGTCGACGCCCAGCGCCTCGACCACCGCCAGGGTCATGCCCTGGTCGATGCGCGGAAAGATCGCGTGGGAGGTGTCGTGCAGCGTGTTGTCCAGGTCGAACAGCCACAGGCGCCCGGGGGCGCCCGTGGCCGTACGACGCGAGCGGCGCTGGCGCACCGCCGGCCGCAGCAGGGTGCGCTGCGCTCGCATCAATGCGAGCTGATCATCGTGCCAACGCCTTGGTCGGTCAGGATTTCCAGCAGCAGGCAGTGCGGCACGCGGCCGTCGACGATGTGCACCGAGTTGACGCCGTTCTTGGCGGCGTCCAGCGCGGACGAGATCTTGGGCAGCATGCCGCCCGAGATCGTGCCGTCGGCGAACAGTTCGTCGATGGTCTGGGCCGACAGGCTGCGCAGCAGCTTGCCTGCCTTGTCCAGCACGCCCGGGGTGTTGGTCAGCATCAGCAGCTTTTCGGCGCCCAGCACTTCGGCCATCTTGCCGGCGACGACGTCGGCATTGATGTTGTAGGCCGTGCCGTCTTCGCCGTAACCGATGGGCGAGATGACGGGGATGAACTGGTCGTCCTGCAAGGCCTTGACCACGGCCGGTTCGACCAGCGTGATGTCGCCCACGAAGCCGATGTCGATCGGTTCAGCGGGGTTTTCCTTGTTGGCCATCAGCTTTTTCTGCGCCTGGATCAGACCGCCGTCCTTGCCGGTCAGGCCCACGGCCTTGCCGCCGACCTCGTTGATCATCATGACGATGTCTTGCTGGACCTGGCCGCCCAGCACCCACTCGACCACTTCCATGGTCTCGGCGTCGGTGACGCGCATGCCCTGGATGAAGGTGCCTTGCTTGCCGATGCGGCGCAGCGCGTCGTCGATCTGCGGACCGCCGCCGTGCACCACCACCGGATTCAGACCCACCAGCTTGAGCAGCACCACGTCATGCGCAAAACTGCGCTGCAATCGCTCTTCCGTCATGGCGTTGCCGCCGTACTTGACCACGATGGTTTTGCCGTGGAATCGTCGGATGTAAGGCAGCGCTTCGGAAAGCACCGCGGCTTTGACAGCAGGAGACGAGACGGCAGCAGGGTCGGGGGTGTCGGTCATGGCAGCTAAGTCGGCAATAAGTAGAGTATGAAAGTTAGAGGTTGGAAGCCCGCGCGCCGCTGGCGGCGCGATGGCGTTGCCCCCCGAGGGGGCGTAGGGTCCCGCAGTAAAAAATGCCTGCACAGGAACGCGTCGGGACGCGGTAGCGCAAGCATACGACGGATTGTAGACCCCACAGGTTCCTTATGCTTTAAACCCATGTTTATATGCCCGACAAATAACCGGCATTCGGGTAAATTGGGGGCGTTTTCACAACGGAGCGCCCCTCACAAGGGGGCATCTCCCCACCCGGCTGGGCATATGCCCCCAATTTCTACCTATAAAAGAGGCAACTCATGCGTTTGAATTTCGTCCGCTCTGCCCTGGTGGCGTCGGCCCTCCTGGTGTCGGCCACCGCCGCCCACGCTGAAAAGATCGTGGTGGGCGCCACCCAGGTCCCCCACGCGGAGATCCTGGAAGTGGTCAAGCCCCAGCTCGCCAAGGAAGGCGTGGACCTGGATATCAAGGTCTTCAGCGACTACGTGCAGCCCAACCTGCAATTGGCAGACAAGCAGCTGGATGCGAACTTCTTCCAGCACAAGCCCTACCTGGACAGCTTCAACAAGGACCGCAAGGCCACGCTGGTGCCGGTCGCCCTGGTGCACGTCGAACCCTTCGGCGGCTACTCCAAGAAGATCAAGAGCCTGGCCGAGCTGAAGGACGGCGCCACCGTCGCCATCCCGAACGACCCGTCCAACGGCGGCCGTGCGCTGGTGCTGCTGCAAAAGCAGGGCGTCATCAAGCTGAAGGACCCGTCCAACATCCTGGCCACCGCCGCCGATGTGGTCGAGAACCCCAAGAAGCTGAAGTTCCGCGAACTCGAGGCCGCCATGCTGCCGCGCTCGCTCGATGACGTCGACCTGGCCCTGATCAACACCAACTACGCGCTGGAAGCCGGCCTGGTGCCGACCAAGGACGCGCTGTTCATCGAGGGCGCCGATTCGCCCTACGCCAACGTGCTGGTGACCCGCTCGGACAACAAAGACGCGCCCGGCATCAAGAAGCTGGTCAACGCGCTGCACTCGGCCGAGGTGAAGAAGTTCATCCAGGAGAAGTACAAGGGCGCAGTGGTTCCGGCGTTCTGATACGCCGCAAGGCCTGATCCCGTTGTTGAAGCCGCCCGCTTGCCGGGCGGTTTTCTTTGTCACAGGCTAAAAAAAACCGCCCGGCAAACGGGCGGCTTCTGTTGCGATCGGGGCAGGGTCAGCCTGCCGCCAATGCCTTTTCGACGGTGGCGTGGAATTCGGCCACGTCGTATTCGCCCAGATAACGCTTGATGACGTGTCCCTTCTTGTCGATCAGGAACGCCGTGGGCGTCAGGCGGATGTCGCCGAAGGCGCGGGCGATGTCGCCCTTGGTGTCCAGCGCCACCGGGAAGGGCAGCTTGCGGCTTTCGGCGAAGTTCAAGACGAAATTAGGCGGGTCGTAGTTCATGGCGACCGCAATGGCCTCGTAGCCCTTGCCGGCGTATTCGTTATAGGCCGAGATGGTCTCCGGCATCTGCTTGACGCAGGTGACACAGCTGGTGGCCCAGAACTTCACCAGCACCACCTTGCCGCGCAGGTCCTGCATCGAGAAGGTCTTGCCTTCGAGCGTGGTGAAGGTGACGTCGGGTGCGGTTTGCGCCGGCCGCATGACGAACCAGGCGCCAATGCCGACCGCCACGAGGACGGCCAGGGCTACGATGGCTTTTTTCATTTGATGGGCATGGCTTCTACGGCGCTGCCACCGCTGGGCGCGGGAGCGCTGCCGCTGCTGCTGGCTGCGCCCGAGCTGTTCTCGATGGGGGCCTTGGTTTCAGTGGAGTTCGACTTGTTGCTGTTCGACAGGCGAATGGCTTCTTCGCGGCTGATGGTTTCGAACAGTTTTACCACCTTTGCGACGCCGCCGACATCGGCTGCGGCGTTGGCGGCGTAGTCGCCTTCGGCCTGGGTCAGCTTGCCCATCAGGTACACGACGCTGTGGTCGGTGGTCAGGGCGATGGTGCCCGACGGCACGTACTTGGTGTTGATCAGCGCCGTCTTGACCTTGGAGGTCAGCCAGGTGTCGTTCGAGCGGACGCCGAACGAGGCGATCGGGCCGACATTGAGCTGGTTGACCACCTGCTTCACGTTTTCGACGCCCTGGGCGATGGCGGTGGCCTGCGACTTGGCTTCTTCGGTGGGCACGTCGCCGGTCAGCAGCAGATGGCCGCCGTAAGCCATGGCATTGACGCGGGCGGTGTCGCCCAGCTTCTGGGAGATCTGGCTCTGGGCCTTGAAGGCCATGTTCTGGTCTTCGAGCTGGATGCCCGAGGTGCGCCGGTCGG
The DNA here is from genome assembly GCF_000633435.1 of Achromobacter sp. DH1f. NCBI lineage: Bacteria > Pseudomonadati > Pseudomonadota > Betaproteobacteria > Burkholderiales > Alcaligenaceae > Achromobacter > Achromobacter sp. DH1f. The sequence goes on from NZ_AYMF01000043.1 coordinate 7,601, forward strand.
TCACGACCACCGCCGTGGTGGCGGCAGCGCCGCCCACGATCAAGGGCGCGCAGGCCGACAGCGACAGCGCGGCGCCGGACAGGGCGGCGGCAAGCAGCAGGGGGCGGGCGGCGGTTCGGACGTCAGGAATCATTCGGTGTCTCCAAGCAGAAGAGCGTCAATGCCGTCGCAAAGCGCGTGCAGCAGCAGTATATGGACTTCCTGGATGCGCATCGTGCGATCGCTGGGAACACATAGATGGACGTCCATCGGCGTAATGAGTTCCCCCATGACGCCGCCGCCCTTGCCGGTCAAGGCCAGCACATGCATTTCGCGGCTGGCCGCGGCTTCCATGGCGCGGACCACATTGGGCGAATTGCCGCTGGTGGAAATGGCCACCAGCACGTCGCCGGCCTGGCCGAAGGCGTTGACCTGGCGTTCGTAGATCTCGTCGAAGCCGTAGTCGTTGCCCACGGCGGTCAGGATGGAGGTGTCGGTGTTCAGGGCGATGCCGGCCAGGGGCAGGCGCTCGCGTTCGAAGCGGCCCACCAGTTCGGCGATGAAATGCTGGGCGTCGGCAGCGGAACCGCCGTTGCCGCAAGCCAGAATCTTGCCGTTGTTGGCCAAGGCGCCGAATAGCACGTCCACCGCCACTGCCAGCGGTTCGGCCAGGACGTTCATACTTTGTTCGCACGCAGCCATGGCGTCGCGAAAGTGCGACGTCATACGAGAGGTCATATCCATGGGCGCGATTATCTCACGCGCCAGCAAAAATCAGCCCAGCTCGAATGCGGCGCGCAGCCACTGGACCTGGCCGCCCTCGAAGAGCACGGCGTCGAAGCGCACGGCGGGCGGGGTGCCGCCCCAATGGCGCCGGGTCAGTTCCGGCAGCCAGTGGGCCGCGGCGCGGGCCAGCCGCGCCTGCTTGGCCCGGTCGATGCTCGCGGCGGCCCCGCCAAAGGCGCCTGCCTGCCGCGAGCGGACTTCGACGAAGACCAGGATGTCGCCCTCGCGCATCGCCAGGTCGATTTCCCCCGCGCGGCAGGCCAGGTTGCGGGCCAGCAGGGCCAAGCCGCCCGCCAGCAAGAGACGCAGCGCCGCGTCTTCGTGGCCATCGCCCGTGCGTTGGCGCGGCGAGCGCCGTGCGGGCGGCCGGTCGGGCGGATTGGGGCGCCGGGCGCTGCGACGGCGGCGCTTGTCGGCGCGCTGGCGGATGGCCAGGGCCAGTTCGAAGGCAAGGGTGTCATCCATCAGGCGGGTTCCGGAAACGGGCGTCGATGGCGGCTACACTGGCATGGTTTTCCGTGTAAGCAGGCAGCAATGAATCAAAATGTCTCACCCCCGGTGGCCGGCGATGCCTGGACCCGCGTCGCTGAACGCGTGGCCGGCCAGCATTGGCCCGCGCAGGCGCTGTATGTGGTGGCCACACCGATCGGCAATCTGGGCGACCTGGGGCTGCGCGCCTGGCACGCGCTGCAGCGCGCCGACGTGATCGCGGCCGAAGACACCCGCGCCAGCCGCACCTTGCTGGACGCCTGGGGGGTCACGACCCCCTTGATGGCCGCCCATCGCCACAACGAGGCCGCGGCGGCGCAGGCCATCTGCGAACGCCTGGCGCAGGGCCAGCGCGTGGCGCTGGTGTCCGATGCGGGTGCGCCCGCCGTCAGCGATCCTGGCGCCCGCGTGGTGCGCGCGGTGCGCGAGGCCGGTTTCACCGTCGTGCCCGTGCCGGGCCCCAGCGCCGTGATCACGGCGCTGATGGGCAGCGGGGTCACCACGGATGAAAATCCCGCCTATGCCTTTGCCGGCTTTCCGCCGTCCAAGGCCGTCGCCCGCCAGCGTTGGCTGCGCAGCTGGTGTGCGCTGCCCGCACCGGTGGTGATGTTCGAATCGCCGCACCGCCTGGCGGCCACGTTGGCCGATCTGCTCGAGGTCTGCGGCCCCGAGCGTCACCTGACTGTCGCGCGCGAGCTGACCAAGCGCTTCGAGGAAATCGCCACGTTCACGCTGGGCGAGGCCGCGGCCTGGCTGGCGGCCGATTCGCACCGCGAGCAAGGCGAGTTCGTGCTGATCGCGCATGCCCGGCCCGGCCAAGAGGCCGACGACGAGGCCGACCCGCGCACCGACGCGTTGCTGGACGCCTTGCTTGAAACGCTGTCCCTGCGCGATGCTTCCAAGGTCGCGGCCAAGGTCACCGGCCTGCCGCGGGACGTTCTGTACAACCGGGCCCTGTCCCGCAAGAATTCGTAAGACATGGTTTACACAGCTGTCGCTCCCAAGCGTTCCGGCCAACCCGACGAACGCATCGTCTATCGCGATATCCCCACGCCGTTGGGTGAAATGCGCCTGGTCGCCAGTGCCAAGGGCCTGCGCGGCGCCTGGTTCACCGACCAGACGCTGCTGCCCTCGGCCGAGGGGTGGGTCCGCGTGGACGCCGATCCCATCCTCGAGCAGGCGCGCCGCGAGCTGGACGAGTGGTTTGCCGGCCAGCGCCGCGACTTCGACGTGGCGCTCGACCCGGTCGGCACGCCGTTCCAGCATGAAGTGTGGCGCGCGCTGTGCGCCCTGGATTTCGGCCAGCTGGCCAGCTATGGCGAACTGGCGCGCACGGTGGGCCGCCCCAAGGGCGCACAGGCCATCGGCGGCGCGGTGGGGCGCAATCCCATCATCATCATCATTCCGTGCCACCGCGTGATTGGCGCCGACACCTCGCTCACGGGCTTCGGCGGCGGCTTGCCGCGCAAGCAGGCATTGCTGGAACACGAGGGCAGCCGCTATCTCAGCCGCAACCCGCGCGCGCGCCGGGTCTGCGACGGCCAGGTCGAACTGCCGTTCGAGCCGCCGGCCTTCGACTGGCCGCGGGCGCAGCAGGCCCGCGACGCCTGACGGTCTATTGCGCCGCGATGCTGGGCGTGATGCCGATGCGGTCTGAGACGAGCTGCACCGCATTCATGGCGCTCTGGCGATCAGGGTAGGGCCCGATCTTGACGCGGTACAGGTTGTTGGATTGTTCGACGCTGGCGGGCGGCGCACCCTCGGTGCCCAGCTGCGTATTGATGCGGCTGACCAGCGACTGCGCATTGGCCGGCTGGCTGAAAGCACCCACCTGTAGGTAGACGCTGCCAATGCCGCCCGCGGCCGGCTGGCGTACAGGCGCGCTGCCTGGCGCGGGCGCCGGTTGCTGAGCCAGCGGTTGCGGGTCCAGCGAGATGGGCGCGGCGGCCACGGGCGTGGCCACCGGCGTGGAGCCGATGGCCGACGCGGGCGTCGCCGCCGGTGCGCCCGATGAGGCCAGGCGGCGAATCTCGTCTTGCGGGATGCTCTCGACCACGACCTGGCCGCTGCCCGGTCCGATGATGCCCAGCTTGTAGGCCGCCACGTACGACAGATCCATGATGCGGTCGCTGTGGAACGGGCCGCGGTCGTTGACGCGCACGATGATCGTCTTGCCGTTGACCAGGCTGGTGACCCGCGCGTAGCTGGGAATCGGCAACGTGGTGTGCGCGGCCGTCATGGCGTACATGTCGTAGGCTTCGCCGATCGACGTCGAGTTGCCATGGAATTTCTTGCCGTACCACGACGCAATGCCTTGCCGCTTGTACGGCTGGCCGGTGGTGTCGGGCACGTAGCGCTGGCCGAACACCACGTACGGACGGTTGGCGCCGCTGGCGTAGGGCTCGATGCGCGGCACCGCGTCCGGCACCTGGTCCAGGTTGGACGGCGGGTTGGCGTCCGGGCCGTCGTCTTTGTAGTACCCGCCGCCTTTCTTGCGGCCTCCGGTGGAAGAGCAGCCGGCCACGGCAATGGCCAGCAACAGCATCATCAGGAACGTCAGCGGGCGGGGCAGGGTCATGCGGATTCGTCGGGCAGTTGGGTGCGATGGCGCACCAGCAGCGGGTCGTGGTCGGCAAAGCGCTTGGCGAGCTGTTCGACCACGTAGACCGAACGATGCTGCCCGCCGGTGCAGCCGATGGCGACCGTCAGGTAATTGCGGGTGTCTTGGGTGTATTGCGGCAGCCAGCGGTTCAGGAAGCCGGCGATGTCGTCGATCATCTGCCCCACCTGGTCGTAACCGGACAGCCAGGTCGCGACGGGCTCGTCGCGGCCGGTCAGCGGACGCAGGTTGCGGTCGTAATAGGGGTTGGGCAGGCAGCGCACGTCGAACACCAGGTCTGCGTCGCGCGGCACGCCGCGCTTGTAGGCGAACGATTCGAAGGTCAGCACCAGCGGGGCGCGATCGGCCTGGATCAGGTCGCGAATCCAGGCGCGCAACTGACCCGGGGTGAGTTCCGACGTGTCGATGACGTGTTCCTGCTCGCGCAGCGGCGCCAGCAGTTCGCGTTCCAGTGCGATGCAGTCGGTCAGCGACGGAGCGGTGCCGCCGCGTTGCAGGCGGTCGGTCAGGGGATGGCGGCGGCGTGATTCCGAATAGCGCTGCACCAGGGTGTCGGTGCTGGCATCCAGGAAAACCACGCGCAGGCTGGTGCCCATGGCGCGCAAGGCGGTGACGACGTCGGGCAGTTCGGCCAGTTCGCCGGGGGACCGAACGTCAATGGCGACCGCCACGCGTTCCAGGCCGTCGTCGCGGGCGTTGGCGATGAATTCGGTCAGGAACCGGACGGGCAGGTTGTCGACGCAGGTATAGCTGGCGTCCTCGAGCATGCGCAGGGCGACGGATTTGCCTGAGCCTGATATGCCGGTTACGAGGACGACTTTCAACATGGACATGATTGTGGCACGCTTTTCCAGGACGATGCCGGCGGGTTGGCATCTGATATGGCCGTAAACTGCAAATCTGCGCCTGTACCGGTCAGTACGCCCTGACGTAAGCTCGGGCATCCGCACAAGAGAGATTCACCTACGCGCCCCGCCGTCATGCGCCTTGGGGGGGTTGGAATTTGACTTAGTGTTAACTGGTCCTAGATGTTAGCCCTCATTTCCTTTTGTAGTGTTTCACTGCCGCGGCATTGGGCAAAATCCCGCCTGTTGGCCGCCGCGCTTGTCGTGTTTGCGACAGCGCCCGCGATGGCCCAGGACACCGCGCCATCGCTGCAGCCGGGCACAATGCAGGCCCGCGTGGCAGCCTGTACGGCCTGTCACGGTGCGCAGGGCCGGGCTGGCGCCGATGGCTACTACCCCCGCCTGGCGGGCAAGCCCCAGGAATATCTCTATCACCAACTGCTGAATTTCCGCGACGACCGCCGTCAGTACCGGCCGATGGCGCACCTGCTGGCGGGCCTGCCGGATGCCTATCTGCATGAAATGGCGGCCTACTTTGCAGGCCAGCATGTGCCCTATCCGCCGCCCGCGCGCGTGGACGTCCCCGGCGCCACCTTGGAGGCCGGACGCAGGCTGGCCCTGTCCGGCGACGCTGCCCGTGGCCTGCCGGCCTGTGCGTCCTGTCATGGCGCGTCCTTGGGCGGGTTGCTACCCGCCATTCCCGGCTTGTTGGGCCTGCCGCGCGACTACATCAGTTCGCAGATCGGCAGCTGGAAAAGCGGCCAGCGCCGCGCCGCCACGCCTGATTGCATGGCCGACATCGCCAACAAGCTCACGCCCGAAGACATCGGCGCCCTGACGGCGTGGCTGTCGTCGCAACCGGTTGCCGACACCTATGGCCCCGAGCCCGCCGGCTCTCTGCACCTGCCCGCCGAATGCGGCAGCCAGGCGCAACGGTAACGGGGGCGCACGATGACATTGATGAAACGAATCCTGGGGTCCCTGTTGGCGCTGATCGTGGTGGTGATGGGCGCCCTGTATTGGCTGGGCACGCGCGATGACACCAGCACAGGTCCTGCCGCAGCGCCGTCCGACCCGCAGCAGCGGATCGAGCGCGGACGCTACCTGGCGCTGGCCGGCAATTGCGTGGCCTGCCACACCGCTCGCGGCGGCCCGGCCTATGCGGGGGGCACACCCATTCCCACGCCGTTCGGCACCCTTTACGGGCCCAACATCACCCCCGACGACAAGACCGGCATCGGCGCCTGGAGCGCCGACGATTTCTGGCAAGCCCTGCACAATGGCAAGTCGCGCGACGGCACGTTGCTGTATCCCGCCTTTCCGTACACCGAATACACCCGTGTGAGCCGCGCGGATGCCGATGCGCTGTTCGCCTACCTGCGCACCGTCACGCCGGTCAACCAGGCCAATCGGCCGCCTGAGCTTGATTTCCCGTATGACCAGCGCATCTTGCTGGCGGCGTGGCGCGCGCTGTATTTCAAGCCTGGCGCGCTGGAGCCCGATGCCGGTCAATCCGAGCAATGGAATCGCGGCCGCTACCTGGTCGAAGGCGTGGGCCACTGCGCGGCCTGTCACGCGCCGCGCAACAGCCTGGGCGCGACCCGTCCGGCCGACGGCCTGACCGGCGGTGTGATTCCGGGGCTGGAATGGTATGCGCCACCCCTGACCAACGACCCGCGCGCCGGGTTGGGGCGTTGGTCCGCCCAAGACATCGCCGACCTCCTGCAAACCGGCATCGCGGCGCATTCCAGCGCCAGTGGTCCGATGGCCGAAGTGGTGCTGGGCAGCACGCAGCACCTGACGGATGAAGACGCGCTGGCGATGGGGGTGTATCTCAAGTCGTTGCCGGACACGCCGGCGTCTACCGCTGCGTCCGCCGCGCCTGTGTCGGCCGCGGCCATGGAACTGGGGGGCAAGATCTACCGCCAGCAATGCGTGCAGTGCCACCAGGCCGCAGGCGAGGGCAGCGCGGGCGCCTGGCCTGCGTTGGCCGGCAACCCCACCGTGACCGCGCCATCGCCCGTCAATGCCATCCGCATCGTGCTCGACGGCGGCTTTGCGCCCGCCACGGCGGCCAACCCTCGTCCGCACGGCATGCCGCCTTTCGGCCAAATGCTGAACGACAACGACATCGCCATGCTGGTGTCCTACATCCGCAACAGTTGGGGCAACGCGGCGGGCGGGGTGACGTCGCTTGAGGTCAAGCGCGCACGGGCCGCGGCAACCCGTAACTGATCAGCGCGACCGCGTGGCCTGGCTGCAGGCCGCGCGGGCCATTTCGCCCAGGATGCGAATGGCATCGTCCTGGCCTGGGTCCCACGGGTGTCCGTAGTTCAGGCGCAGCGCATTGCCGAACTGGCCGCTGGCCGAGAAGATCGGGCCCGGCGCCACGCTGATGCCGCGCGCCAACGCCTGCCGATGCAGCGCCAGCGCATCGACGGCAGCAGGCATTTCCAGCCACAGGAAGAAGCCGCCTTGCGGCCGCGTCACTCGGGTGCCCGCCGGAAATTCGCGGGCGATGGCGTTGGCCATCAAGTCCTGCTGGGCCTGCAAGGTCTCGCGCAGCCGCCGCAGGTGACGGTCGTAACCGCCTTGCTCCAGGTATTCGGCGATGGCGCCTTGCGCGGGGCTGGACGCCGATAGCGTGGACGACAGCTTCAGGCGCTGCACGCGTTGCGTGTAGCGCCCCGCGCTGGCCCAGCCAATGCGGTAGCCCGGTGCCAGGCATTTCGAGAACGACGAGCAGTGCAGCACCAGGCCCTGGGTATCAAAGGCCTTGGCGGGTACGGGGCGCGTCGCGCCGAAATACAGCTCGCCGTAGACGTCGTCTTCGATCAGCGCAATGTCATGGCGCGTCAGCAGCTCGACCAACTGGCGCTTCTTTTCGTCGGGCATCAGGCTGCCCAGCGGATTCTGGAACTGCGTCATCAGCCAGCAGGCCTTGGGCGCATGGCGCGCGATGGCAGCCTCCATGGCGCCCAGGTCTACGCCCGTGCGTGGATGCGTGGGCACTTCCAGCGCTTTCAGCCCCAGGCGTTCCAGCGCCTGCAAGGCACCATAGAAGGTTGGCGCTTCGACGATGACCGTGTCACCGGGCTGCGTGACCGCTTGCAGGCAAAGATTCAGCGCTTCCAGCGCGCCGTTGGTGATCACGATGTCGCTGGCCGGCACGTTGATGCCCGCGATCAGGTAGCGCAGCGCGATCTGCCTGCGCAGGCCCGGGTTGCCCGGCGACAGGTCTTCCATCGTGGCCAATGGGTCCTGGCGCTTCAGGTGCGCGGCCATGGCCTGGGCCAGCCGCGGCAAGGGAAACAGCAGCGGCGATGGAAATGCCGAGCCCAGCGGCGTGACGTCGCGGTTGCGCACCGAATCGAGGATGTCGAAGATGCGTTCGCTGATCGCCAGTTCGGTGGATTCGCCGTCGGGGCAGGATGTGTCAGGCTCGGGCGGCAGGCTGTCGCTGCGCGTGTTGACGTAGTAGCCGGAGCGGGGGCGGGCGCGGATCAGGCCGCGCGCTTCAAGCAGGTAATAGGCCTGGAACACGGTCGACGGGCTGACGCCGCGGCTGGCGCAGGCATCGCGCACCGACGGCAGCTTGTCGCCCACGCGCAGGACGCCATCGCGGATCGACTGGGCGATTTCGTTGGCGAGTTTTTCGTAGAGGCTCACGGGGCCGCTGGGCGACGCGCGTTTACTTGCTGCTTTGCAGGATCGCCATGGCTTGGCGTTCCATGAATTCGCCCAGGGTGTCGATGCCGCGCAGCTTCAGGATGGTGTTGCGCACGGCGGCCTCGACCAGCACCGCCAGGTTGCGGCCGGCGGCCACTTGCAGCATGACCTTGCGCACGGGCAAGCCCAGCATGTCCTGGGTGATGTCCTGCAGCGGCAGGCGTTCGAACTTGTCCTGTGCGGTCGCGCGCACCAGGTGCACGATCAGCTTCAGGCGCATCTTGCGGCGTACCGAGGTCTCGCCAAAGATGGTGCGGATGTCGAGCAGGCCCAGGCCGCGCACTTCCAGCAGGTTCTGCAGCAGTTGCGGACAGTGGCCTTCGATCATGTTGGGCGCGGTGCGCGAGAATTCCACCGCGTCGTCGGCCACCAGGCCGTGGCCGCGGGAAATCAGTTCCAGCGCCAGTTCGCTCTTGCCCAGGCCCGATTCGCCGGTGATCAGCACGCCCAGGCCCAGCACGTCCAGGAACACGCCATGCACGGTGGTGGTGGGCGCCAGCTTCTTGCCCAGGTAGATGCGCAGCAAGTCGATCAGTTGCGCGGCGGCAACCGGCGTGGAAAGCAGCGGCACCTGGTGCTGGTCGCATTGATCGACCAGGTCTTGCGGCGGCGTCAGGCCGTCGGCCAGCAAGATGGCCGGGACGCCGCCGATCAGCAGCTCGTCCATGTGGTGCATGCGGCGGCGCAGGTCGAAGCGGGTGTAGTACGCCAGCTCTTCCTGGCCGAACACCTGGATGCGCGAGGGGTGGATCAGGTTCAGGTGACCCACCAGGTCCGCGGCTGCCATGCCGTCATCGGGAATTGCGCGGTCTGCGGCCCCTTGTCCGGAAATCCAGTTGAAGGGGATTTTGTCGGCGTTGTCGTCGACGAGTTCCTGCACCGTAAGCATGGCAGCGTTTCCGCGAGGGGTCAGAGTTGGCCGGTGGTGAGCATCTTGTGGACGATGGCCGGATCGGCCTCCGTGGCCAGCGCCTCGCGCAATGCCTTGTTGGACATCAGCTGCGCCAGTTCGGCCAGGATATCCAGGTGCTGTTGCGTGGCGGTTTCCGGCACCAGCAGACAGAGCAGCATCGAAACGGGCTGGCCGTCGGGTGCGTCGAACGTGATGGGCTGCGCCAGGCGGATGAACGCGGCCAGGGCTTGTTCCAGGCCCTTCACGCGGCCATGCGGCACCGCGACGCCCTGGCCCAGGGCGGTCGAACCCAGGCGCTCACGTGCGAACAGGCTGTCGAACACGAGCGCGCGCGCCAAGCCATGGTTGTTTTCAAAGAGAAGGCCAGCCTGTTCGAACGCGCGCTTCTTGCTCGTGGCGAGCATATCGAGGACGACGTTGCCGGCGGGAAGGATGCGCGACAAATGATTCATCGGACCATTATAGGGTTATATGATGCACTGCAAAAATGCCGGGCCAGGATGCCTTGCGCGGCGGGCTTCGAGTGGCCCGGCTCGGCGCATGCCAGGGCGGATGGGCCCCGGGGCGAGAGCGACAGCATAGACCGATCGCGGCGCGTTGTGGGCATTCTCGTGCACCCGCTCGCAGTCCGGGCCGCAAAGTGCGGCGATTTCACGGACAGGCAGGGCGAATCGGATCCGTCGACGCACGTCGAGAATCGGGGACAAAAGATGTGGGCAAATCAGGGGAGGGGGACTGCGGGAGGGGAGTTTGCCGATGCCCCGGCTGGACGAATCGTCTAGCGGGACACCGGGACTTAGGCAGGATTCAGGAATCGCTGTTTAGCTTGGCTCGCACGGCGAGCGGGTCATGAAGCGCGTTACTGCTGGGGTGGCGAGAGACTCGCCGCTTGCCGCTTCACGGACTCTGCCGTGTGACTTCGTACCTTGTCCTTGTGCTTGATGACCTGACGGTCGACTTTGTCAGCAAGAAGGTCTATCGCTGCGTAGAGATTTTCATCGGTTGCTTCACAATGAATATCCTTGCCGCTAAGACGCATGGTGATTTCGGCTCTGTGCCGCAGGGGCTCTACTGAGAGCATGACCTGGGTATCGATGACGTGATCGAAATGCCGCAGCACTCGCGCCAATTTGTTCATGACATATTCCCGGATGGCCGGGGTGACGTCGAGGTGACGACCGCAGATGCTCAGGTTCATAGTGTGCTCTCCTTCTAAAAGAGGAAAAAATGGTGCGCAAAATGCGCGGTGGGGTCGTTAGGCGTTCTCCTTGTTTGAGAGGGTTCGTTTAGTACTAGTGTATAGACTCGGGCCGATAAAACAAGCTGACCTAGCGCAAGTTCATGGCATTTTTATGGCGGATTCCCAGGGGGCGCTCCCAGGGAGCCACGAAGGGCCCTAGGGCTTTCCCCAGGGGCTTGTTACATGCGGAAGTGCTCGCCCAGGTAGACGCGCCGCACGGCCGGATCGCCGACGATTTCGTCGGGGTGGCCGTCGGTCAGGACCTTGCCTTCGCTGATGATGTAGGCGCGGTCGCAGATGCCGAGCGTTTCGCGCACGTTGTGGTCGGTGATCAGCACGCCGATGCCGCGACCCTTCAGGAAGCGCACGATGCGCTGGATTTCGATCACCGCGATGGGGTCTACGCCGGCAAAGGGTTCATCCAGCAGGATGAAGCGCGGGCTGGTGGCCAGCGCACGGGCGATTTCCACGCGACGGCGTTCGCCGCCCGACAGCGAGATGGCGGCGTTGCTGCGGATATGGCCGATCTGCAGTTCTTCGAGCAGCAGTTCCATCTGCTCGTTGATCTTGGGCGTGGACAGCGGGCGGCCATCAGGCCCCAATTGCAGTTCAAGCACTGCGCGGATGTTCTGCTCGACCGTCAGGCGGCGGAACACCGAGGCGTCCTGCGGCAGGTACGACAGCCCCATGCGGGCGCGCTTGTGGATCGGCATGGCGGTGATGACCGAGCCGTCGATTTCAATGCGGCCGGCGTCGGCCGGCACCAGGCCCACGATCATGTAGAAGCTGGTGGTCTTGCCGGCGCCGTTGGGACCGAGCAGACCGACCACTTCGCCGCTGACCACGGACAGGGACACGTCCTGCACCACGGTGCGGCCGTTGTAGGTCTTGCGCAAGCCGGTTGCGCGCAGGCTGCCCTGCTTGACGCCCGAAGGGGCGGAGGTCACAGGAGTCTGCACAGAGGGTTGGTTCATCGTGGCTGCGTATGGTGGTGCATGGGAGGCGCTTTAGCGCCCTTTCTTTGATTCTTGCTGCTTGCGGCATTCGGCCACTGCAGCATCGGACTTGGCGCGCGGTTCGGCCACCGAACGGACCCGACCGCCCGCGGCGGCCGAATTCGGGCCGCCCTGGGCTTCGTAGGTGCCGCTCTTTTCGTTGTAGCGTACCCGTTCCCCGCGGATGGTGTCGAAAGGCTTGCCACAGACGTAGCGCACGACCACGGCCTGGCCGATCAGGTCGAACGTGCTCTTGGTGCCGTCGTATTCGGCGCGCAGGCCCTTGCCTTCGATCAGCTCGAAGGTCTCGGGGCGTTCCTGGCGGATGGTCACGACCTTGCCCTTGTTCGCCGTGGCGGTGCCGTACTGATTGCCGGCGGCGTCTTCGCGCATTTCGAGCACGTCGGAGGTCAGCGTCATCAGGCCGCGCGTCATGTTGACGTTGCCGGTGAAGACGCTTTGCTTCTTGACGTCGTCGTAGTGCAGGGTGTCCGACAGGATCGTGGTGGTGGGTTCCTCGGCGGGCGCGGCCTTGGCCGTGCTCGCGGCCGGCTTGGGGTCGGCCGCAAGCGCCGGCGCAACCGCCGATGCCATCAGCAGCACCGCGCCCAGCAGGCGCGTGGTGGGGGCAATGCGAATCCGAAGGTCGGTCATGGTTTCTTCTGGTCAGAGGTGTTGGCAGGCGTCTCGGTCTGGCGGCGCGACTTGTTTTCCGTGCCGGCGATCTCCACGTCGGTGGAGGCCGATACCTGCAGTTGGCGTGTCTTGTTGTTGTAGTGCATGCCCTTGCCGTTCATGCGCGAGCGTCCCTTGATGACCTCGGCCGGCAGGTCGGTATAGACCACGTCGTCGTCGGGCAGCAGGATGAGCTGCTGGCTGCGCACGTCCAGCACGTCGTTGTTGGCGTCGGGCTGGCGGTGCACATGGGCGTCGCCATTCATGACGATGCGCTTGCCACCCTGTTCCATGACGGCGGTCTTGGACACGCCCACGGTGATCGGGTTGGCCTCGCGCTGGCCAATGGCTCGCGGCTGGGTGATGTGGTACGAGTCGTCGTCCGGGAAATGCTCGGCGTATTCGCCTTCCAGGCGGTTGATCGGACGGCCGGTGGGGTCGGTGCGCAGCATCACGAAATTGCGCGACCACGCGTCCATTTCGTGCGTGACGCGGCGCGGCGGATCCGTCTGGATGGCGCGCTGCGCGTAGTCGGCCGCCCAGTACGTGCTGGCGACAAGCACCAGCAGCAGGAACAGCGCGATCAGGGAAGGAAAACGATCTTTCATCAGGTCTGCCGGTCAGGGCGTAGTTAGGGGCGCTTACTGGATGGCGCCCGGGCCGAGCAGGCCCGGCGCCGCCAGGAAGCCGCCCAGGCGGCCTTGCGAGGCCAGCACCAGGTCGCAGCATTCGCGCACCGCGCCGCCGCCGCCCGGTTGCGTGGCGATCCAGTGGGCCGCCTGGCTGACGTAGCCCGGCGCGTTCGGCACGCTGGCGGCAAAGCCGGCGCGTTGCATGGCCGGCAGGTCGATGATGTCATCGCCCATGTAGCCGGTCTGGTTCAGTTGGACCGCGCTGCGCTGTGCAAGTTCGGCCAGCGCCGCGCCTTTGTCGCGCACGCCCTGCATGACTTCGGAAATGCCCAGTTCGGCTGCGCGGCGCGCCACGATGGGGCCGGAACGGCCGGTCATCAGCGCCACCTTCAGGCCGCCTTCCATCAGCAGGCGCAGGCCGTGGCCGTCCAGCGCATGGAAGCGTTTCAGCGCTTCGCCGGTTTCGCCGTAGTACAGGCTGCCGTCGGTCAGGACGCCATCCACATCGAAAACCATCAGGCGCACGGCGGCGGCGCGTTCGCGCACGGCCGGGGTGATACGGGCCAGGACCAGCGCTTCGGCCGGGTGGGTGATCGAAGGAGGAAGGGTCATAGTCATACCACTTTGGCTGCCATCAGGTCGTGCATGTGCAGGGCGCCGAGCAGGGCGCCATCGGCGTCCAGCACCAGCATGTGATTGAGCCGCTGGTCGTCCATCTGGCGGGCGGCCTCGACGGCCAGCGCATCCGGATTGACGCTGCGGGGGGACCGGGTCATGCCTTCGTCGACCGTCAGGCTGCGGATGTCGCCGTAGCGCGCGATCAGGCGGCGCAGGTCGCCGTCGGTGAAGATGCCCAGCGGGCGGTGTTGCGCATCGGTGACCACGGTCATGCCCATGCCTTTGGCGGACATGACTTCCAGTGCCTGCGACACCGGCGTACCCGCTGCCACGATGGGCAGGGCGTCGCCCAGGCGCATGACGTCACGCACATGGGTCAGCAGGCGGCGACCCAGCGCGCCGCCGGGATGCGAGCGGGCGAAGTCCTGCGGGCCGAAGCCGCGGGCTTCCAGGCAGGCCACGGCCAGGGCGTCGCCCAGGGCCAGGGCCGCGGTGGTGCTGGCGGTGGGCGCCAGGTTCAGCGGGCAGGCTTCCTGCGCCACGCTTGCGTCCAGGTGGACGTCGGCCAGGCGGGCCAGTTCGGATTGCGGGTTGCCGGTGATGGCGACCAGACCCGCGCCCATGCGGCGCGCCACCGGCAGGATGGTCAGCAATTCCTGGCCGGAGCCGGAATACGAAATGGCGATCAGGACGTCGTCGCGGGTGATCATGCCCAGGTCGCCGTGCACGGCCTCGGCGGCATGCACGAAGAAGGCGGGCGTACCCGTGGACGCCAGCGTCGCGGCGATCTTGCGGGCGACATGGCCGGTCTTGCCGATGCCGCTCACGACCACGCGGCCGCGGCAGGCCAGCAGCATGGCGACAACCTGCGCGAAACTGTCGTCCAGGCGGGCAGACAGGTCGAGGATGCCCTGGCTTTCGATTTGCAGCGTCCGGCGCGCAGATGCCAGCGCGGTGTCGGACGATGTGGTGGGATGGTCGGTCATCAGGGGATTTTAATATCAGGTTGCGGGTTTGCCCCGGGCAGGGGGGTATGGCATCCTGGCGGCTCTTTTATCCGGCTATCAATCTTTCCTTTCCAGGCCCGCTCCATGTCCAGCATTCCCAGCCCCGTCCTTGGCACGCCCCTGTCCCCCTTGGCCACCCGAGTCATGCTGCTCGGATCGGGCGAATTGGGCAAAGAGGTCATCATCGCCCTGCAAAGGCTGGGCGTGGAAGTGATTGCGGTGGACCGGTATGCGGACGCGCCAGGCCACCAGGTGGCGCACCGCGCCCATGTGGTGTCGATGACGGACCCGGAAGCCCTGAAACGGGTCATCCAGCAAGAGCAGCCGCACGTTATTGTCCCCGAAATCGAGGCCATTGCCACCAGTTTGCTGGTGGAACTGGAATCGGCGGGCGTGGTGCGGGTCACCCCGACCGCCCGGGCGGCCCAACTGACCATGAACCGCGAAGGCATCCGCCGCCTGGCGGCCGAGACCCTGGGCCTGCCGACCTCGCCCTACCGTTTCGTGGATACCGAGGACGAACTGCGCCAGGCCATCGACGGCGGCATCGGCTATCCGTGCGTCATCAAGCCGGTCATGTCCTCGTCGGGCAAGGGCCAGTCGGTCATCAAGAGCGTGGACGACGTCGCGACCGCCTGGCGCTATGCCCAGGAAGGCGGTCGGGTGGGCGGGGGCCGCGCCATTGTCGAAGGCTTCATCCGCTTCGACTACGAAATCACCCTGCTGACCGTGCGCGCCCGTGGCGCGGACGGCCAGGTCGAGACCCGCTACTGCGAGCCCATCGGCCACAAGCAGGTCGACGGCGACTACGTCGAAAGCTGGCAGCCGCATCCGATGTCGCCCGCCGCGCTGGAGCGGTCGCGCGATATCGCGCTGGCGGTCACGTCCGAGCTGGGCGGCCTGGGCATCTTCGGCGTCGAGCTGTTCGTGGCCGGCGACCAGGTCTGGTTCTCGGAAGTCAGCCCGCGGCCGCACGATACCGGCATGGTCACCATGATCACCCAGGCCCAGAACGAATTCGAGCTGCACGCCCGGGCCCTGCTGGGCCTGCCGGTGGACACCTCGCTGCGCCAGCCTGGCGCCAGCAGCGTCATCTACGGCGGCGTCGATGCGCAGGCCGTGTCGTTCCACAACGTGGCGCAGGCGCTGGCCGAGCCGGGCACCGACATCCGCCTGTTCGGCAAGCCGGAATCCTTTGTCCGCCGCCGCATGGGCGTGGGGCTGGCCGTGGCCGAAGACGTCGCCGCCGCCCGCGCCAAGGCCAAGCGCGTATCGGCCGCCGTGACCGTCAAGGCCGGCTGACCTTTCCTTTGCCGGGCGCCGCGATGGCGCCCCGCAGTTGCGATACCTCGCCACCCGCCTGACCGGCGGGTGGCTTTTTTTCGTCGTGAGATTGCAACAGGAAGGCTCTAATTTGCAGGGGCGAACGGCGTATTCACCTGCGCTTGCGGCAATACCCCGTTCATGAGTGTGGTTTGCGCTTTCGCACAGTTTGTTCGATAATTTCAGGAATTTCTGAAAACGGCGTAACTAGTTATATCCGACCATTCAGGTCGGGAATGGCCGCCGTGGTTGCTGACTGGTCTGGATTGCCCATGGTGCTTACCCCTCAAAACGAACGTTTCGTCCTGCATTTCGGCGAAATGGGCAGCCGTTGGGGCGTGAACCGCACCGTCGGCCAGATCTACGCCCTGCTGTTCCTGTCGCCCGAGCCCCTGCACGCCGACGACATTGCCGAAACGCTGGGTTTTTCGCGTTCCAACGTCAGCCTGGGGCTCAAAGAGCTGCAGTCCTGGCGCCTGGTCAAGCTGGTGCACCAGGTCGGCGACCGCCGCGACTACTTCGAGACCCCTAAGGACGTCTGGGAGATCTTCCGCATCCTCATGGAAGAAAAGCGCAAGCGCGAAATCGATCCCACCCTGACCCTGCTGCGCGACACGCTGCTCGAGCCCCCGTCGGGGCCCAACGAAGCCTATGCGCAGCAACGCATGACCGAAATGCTGGAGCTCATCGAACTGTCCACCGGATGGTTCGATGAGGTTCAACGCCTGCCGCCCGAGACGCTGCAGAACCTGATGAAGCTGGGTTCGAAAGTGCAGAAAGTGCTTGGATTCGCCGGCAAATTGCGGGGCAAGAGCTGATTTCGATCCGCCCCGATTTTTCAGGAAACCTCTATGAAGTTGTATACATCGCCCGTATCATGGCGCGAGAGACGGCCTGGGAACCATGCCGGTTGCTGTGGCTACTCACCTGCATGGGAGCGCCCCAATGATTGATCTCGACGTCGTGAACCTGTCGCGATTCCAGTTTGCCGCGACCGCGCTTTACCACTTCCTTTTCGTTCCCCTCACGCTTGGCCTGTCGTTCATCCTGGCCATCATGGAAAGCGTGTACGTCATGACCGGCCGCCCCATCTGGAAGCGGATGACCATGTTCTGGGGCACCCTGTTCGGCATCAACTTCGCGCTGGGCGTGGCCACGGGCGTGGTGATGGAATTCCAGTTTGGCATGAACTGGTCCTACTACAGCCACTATGTGGGTGACATCTTCGGCGCGCCGCTGGCGCTCGAAGGGCTGATGGCCTTCTTCCTGGAAGCCACCTTCGTCGGCCTGTTCTTCTTCGGTTGGAACCGCATGTCCAAGGTCAGCCACCTGGTGGTGACCTGGCTGGTGGCGTTCGGCACCAACTTTTCGGCGCTGTGGATCCTGATCGCCAACGGCTGGATGCAGAACCCGGTCGGGTCCGTGTTCAACCCGGACACGATGCGCATGGAAATGACCGACTTCGCCGCGGTGATCTTCAATCCGGTGGCCCAGGCCAAGTTCGTGCACACGGTCAGCGCGGGCTACGTGGCCGGCGCCATGTTCGTCATGTCGATCAGCGCCTGGTACCTGCTCAAGGGCCGTCACACCGACCTGGCCAAGCGCTCGATGGCGGTGGCGGCCAGCTTCGGCCTGGCGTCCGCGCTGTCGGTGGTCGTGCTGGGCGACGAAAGCGGTTACCTCACGACCGAACACCAGAAGATGAAGATCGCGGCCATGGAGTCCATGTGGCACACCGAGCCCGCGCCCGCTTCCTTCAACCTGATCGCGATTCCCAATCAGGCCGAGCGCAAGAACGACTTCGCCATCGAGATCCCGTACGTCATGGGCATCATCGGCACGCGTTCGCTGACCACGCCGCTGCTGGGTATCGACGACCTGATCCTGCGCGCCGAAAACCGCATCCGAGATGGCATGGTGGCGTATGACGCCCTGCAGAAGATCCGTGCCAATCCCAAGGATACCGATGCGCGCATGGTGTTCGACCGGACCTGGCCGGACCTGGGCTACGCGCTGCTGGTCAAGCGGCATCAGCCCGACATGAGCAAGGTCACGGAAGACGACATCAAGAAGGCGGCCGTGGACACCGTGCCGAACGTGGCGCCGCTGTTCTGGGCGTTCCGCATCATGGTGGCCGTGGGCATGTACCTGATCCTGTTCTTCGGCGTGGCGTTCTGGCTGGCCTCGCGGGGGCGCCTGGACAGCCGCCGCGGCCTGCTCAAGGTTGCGCTGTGGAGCTTGCCGTTGCCGTGGGTGGCGATTGAAAGCGGCTGGTTCGTGGCGGAATACGGCCGCCAGCCCTGGGTGATCGAAGGCGTGCTGCCGACGTATTACGCGGCATCCGGCCTGACCATCGCCGACCTGGCCATCAGCCTGGCGATCTTCCTGGTGCTGTACACGGTGCTGCTCATCATCGGCGTCAAGGTGATGCTGCACGCGATCAAGGCCGGACCGAAATCCGACGCGCCTGCGCCCGCCGGCGCCGCCGCCGATCCTGTCCGCGCCGCCGTGCGCGCCTGAGGGGAGAGAAGCCATGGATACCCTTATTCCTTTCGACTACGCCACCTTGCGGGTGGTCTGGTGGGCGCTCTTGGGCGCGCTGCTGATCGGCTTTGCCGTCATGGACGGCTTTGACCTGGGCGTGGCGGCGCTGCTGCCCGTGGTGGCCAAGACCGACGCCGAGCGCCGGGTCGTCATCAACGTCGTCGGCCCCGTCTGGGAAGGCAACCAGGTGTGGCTGATCACGGCGGGCGGCGCCATCTTTGCCGCCTGGCCCTTGCTATATGCCGCCTCGTTCTCGGGCTTCTACCTGGCGATGATGCTGGCGCTGATCGCGCTGATCCTGCGTCCGGTGGGCTTCAAGTACCGCAGCAAGATGGAAGGCACCCGCTGGCGTAACAGCTGGGACGGCGTGCTGTGCTTCTCGGGTGTGGTGGCCTCGCTGGTGTTTGGCGTGGCGGTGGGCAACATCATCCTGGGCGTGCCCTTCACGTTCGACGGCAATGCGCTGCGCATGGTCTACCAGGGCCATTTCTACCAGCTGTTCACGCCGTTTGCGCTGTTGTGCGGCGTGCTGAGCGTGGTGATGCTGGCCATGCACGGCGCGGTGCTGCTGGCATGGCGCACCGAAGACCCGATCTCGTCGCGGGCCCGCAACTGGGGCCGCCTGGGCGCGGTGCTGACGCTGGCGCTGTTCATCGCCGGCGGCTTCTGGGTGGCTGGCGGCATCGGCGGCCACGCCATCACCAGCACGGTCGACATGCAAGGTCCGTCGGACCCGATGCTCAAGACGGTCGCGGTGCAGACCGGCGCCTGGATGGCCAACTACGCCACCTGGCCGCTGATGTGGATCGCACCCATCCTGGGCGTGGCCGGTGCGGTGCTGGTGCTGCTGTTCCTGACGCTGCGCGCCAATGTGCTGTCGTTCCTGGCGTCGTCGGTGTCGATTGCCGGCGTCATCCTGACGGTGGGCTTCTCGTTGTTCCCGTTCCTGATGCCGTCCTCGACCAACCCCAAGGCCGGCCTGACCGTCTGGGACGCGTCGTCCAGCCACATGACGCTGTGGATCATGGTGATCGCCGTGGTCATTTTCCTGCCGATCGTGACGCTCTACACCGCCTGGGTGTACCGCGTCATGCGCGGCAAGGTGACCCATGAATCCGTGGGCGACACGCCCAACTCATACTGACAAGGAGCCTCCACCATGTGGTATTTCTCGTGGATACTCGGCCTGGGACTGGCGTGTGCGTTCGCTATTCTCAACGCCATGTGGTTCGAGCTGCGCGAAGGTCACTCGCATGACCCGCGTGCCAGCCGTGAAGACGAGTGAGCGGCGGCGCTAGCAGCCTCGAGCACGATCCTTCGGCAAGCCTGCGCAAGCCGCCGCGCGAGCAATCGCGCTGGCTGATGTCCCTGGCCCGGGCGGCTCGGTTTCCGCTGATGCTGGCGGGGGCCGCGCCGCTGGTGTCGGGCGTGTTGCTGGTGGTGCAGGCCTGGCTGCTGGCCAACGTGCTCGACGCGGCCATTGCCAGGCAGGTGCCGCGCCAGGAACTGCTGGCCGGCATCCTGGCCATCGCGGCCCTGATGGGCGTGCGCGCCTGCATCACCTGGCTGGGCGAGCGCGCGGGGGCCGATGCCTCTGAACGCATCAAGCGCCACGTGCGCCAGGCATTGTTCACACGCTTGCTGGACAAAGGCCCCGACTGGAGCCGCAGAAAGGCGTCGGGCGAAATCGCCAGCGCGCTGGTCGACCAGGTCGAGGCCCTGGACGGATTTTTCGCCAAGTACCTGCCGGCCATGGCTGCGGCGGCATTGCTGCCCGTGGCTTTTGCCGTGGTGCTCTTGCCCGTAGACGTGGTGGCAGGCCTGGTGCTGCTGATCACCGCGCCCCTGATTCCGTTGTTCATGGCGCTGGTGGGATGGGGCGCGCAAGGCGCCAGCCGCCGGCACCTGAGGGCGTTTGCACGCCTGTCGGGCTTTTTTGCCGACCGGTTGCGCGGCCTGTCCACTCTGAAGCTCTACGGCCGCGCCGAAGCCGAGGCGGCGTCGGTCGCCGCTGCCAGCGACGCGCTGCGCCAGCGCACGATGTCGGTGCTGCGCATTGCCTTCCTGTCGTCCGCGGTGCTGGAATTCTTCGCCGCGCTGGGCGTGGCGGGCGTGGCCGTCTATATCGGCCTGACCTACCTGGGCTTCCT
Organism: Achromobacter sp. DH1f; assembly: GCF_000633435.1. NCBI lineage: Bacteria > Pseudomonadati > Pseudomonadota > Betaproteobacteria > Burkholderiales > Alcaligenaceae > Achromobacter > Achromobacter sp. DH1f. Next base: position 28,146 of record NZ_AYMF01000043.1, read on the forward strand.
GGACGTGCGCTGGTCGCCGCTGACGCTGCAGGCCGGGCTGTTCTGCCTCTTGATGGCGCCCGAAGTCTATGCGCCGCTGCGCCAGTTCGCGGCCCACTACCATGACCGTGCCGCGGCGCTGGCCGCGGTGACGCAGATCGCCACGCTCTTTGACGGTCTGCCGCAAGACGCAGCGGCCCAGGCCGAGCAGGCCGCGCCTGCGGTTGTCACACCGGGCGCTGCCGCCTTGGCGGTGGCGGGCCTGAGCATGACCGCGCCCGGCCGCCCGCTGCCGGTGCTGGCCGATGCCACGCTGTCGCTGGCGGCGGGCGAACACGTCGCGTTGATGGGCGAAAGTGGCATCGGCAAGTCGACGCTGATCGAAGCCATTGCCCGCCTGCGGCCCTGTACCGGCGACGCGCGGATCGACGGCGCGCCGCTCACCCAGTGGCGTGAAGCCGACCTGCGTGCGCGAGTGGCGCTGATCGGCCAGAAGCCGCAATTGCTGGCAGGGTCCATTGCCGACAACATCCGGCTGGGTCGCCCGTCCGCGTCCGACGCCCAGGTGCTGGAGGCCGCGCGCCGCGCCTGCGTGCTGGAATTCGCAGAGAGCCTGCCGCAGGGCCTGGCCACGCCGCTGGGCAGCCGCGGCCATGGTCTGTCGGGCGGTCAGGCGCAACGCGTGGCGCTGGCAAGGCTGTTCCTGCGTGACCCGGGCCTGATCCTGCTGGACGAGCCCACCGCCCACCTGGACGAGGCCACGCAGGCGCGTGTGCTTGATGAAATCCTGGCGTTCGCCGCCGGCCGCACGCTGCTGCTGGCCACGCATTCGCCCGCCGTCGCCGCGCGGTTCGCGCGTGTGCTGCGCATTGCCGACGCGAAAGTGACAGACGCATGAAGAACCTGTTGTTGCTGTTGCCCCTGTATGTCCGCCGCAAGAGCGGGCTGTTGCTGGCCTTGTTCTGTGCCCTGGCGACGGTGGCGGCCGGCGTGGGGCTGCTGGGCGTGTCGGGCTGGTTCCTGACCGGCGCGGCGCTGGCCGGAGCGGGCGGCGCGTTCAACCTGTTCGCGCCGTCGGCGCTGGTGCGCGGGCTGTCGTTCCTGCGCATCGTCTCGCGTTATGCCGACCGGGTGGTGGGCCATTCGGCCACGCTGCGTCTGCTGGCGGACCTGCGCGGGACCGTATTCAACGCCTTGATCCGACTGACGCCGCGCCAACTGGCCCGCTACCGCAGCGGTGACCTGGTGGCCCGCATGACGGGTGACGTCGATGCGCTCGATACGGTGTTCCTGTTCGTGCTGGCACCGTTGGCGACCGCCATCCTGGCCGGCGCGATCCTGACGGCGGTGCTGGGCTACTGGGTGCCGGCGGCGGCGCTGGCGTTCGCGCTGGCCCTGTTGACCGCCTGTCTGCTCGTGCCGCTGTGGCTGGTGCGCGCGGCCCGCAAGCCGGGGGCGGCCGCACAGGAAAGCGCGGCCGGGCTGCGCGCGGCGACGCTGGATGCCGTCGATGGCCATGCCGACATGGTCGCGTTGCACGCGCAAGCGCAGACCTTCGCGCACTTCGAGCAATTGTGCATGGCCAGCGCACGGGCGCGCGCCAGCCAGGCCCGGGTGGCCGCGCGCGGCCAATGGTTTCTGCAGATCGCGGCCGGCCTCTCGGTGCTGGCGCTGCTGTGGTTCGGCCTGGACACCTTCGAGGCGGGCGCGTTGGCGGGGCCGCTGCTGGTGGGGCTGTTGCTGGCGGTCATCGGCATCTTCGAAGTCGCGGGCCCCATCATGCGCGGCGCCTCGCGCATGGGCTCGGCGCTGTCGGCCGCTGCGCGCATCCGTGATGTGGCGCAGCGCGAGCCCGACATGACGGACCCCGCCGTGCCGAGCCCGCTGCCGCTGCGCGGGGCGCTGGAACTGGACGGCGTCGATTTTTCCTATCCGGCGCGCCTGCGAGGCCAGGCCGTGCCCGTGCTGCGGGATCTGCACCTGCGCGTGGCGCCGGGCGAACGCGTGGCCATCGTCGGCGAGAGCGGCGCAGGAAAATCGACGCTGCTGCATCTATTGCTGCGCCTGGAAGATCCGCTGGGCGGCCACGTGCGCTTTGCCGGCGTGGATGCCCGCACATGTGCGCAGGCGGACTGGCATCGGCGCATCGCGCTCTTGTCGCAGGACGCGCCGGTATTCCTGGGCACGCTGCGCACCAATCTCTTGATCGGCGACCCCCAGGCCGACGACGCTGCGCTGTGGCGCGCGCTTGATGCCGCGCGCCTGGGCGAGTTCGTGCGCGGCTTGCCCGACGGCCTGGATACCTGGGCCGGGGAGACCGGCTCGCAGCTGTCGGCGGGCCAGGCGCGGCGCCTGTGCCTGGCGCGCGCGCTGCTGTCGCCGGCCGCGGTCATCGTGCTGGACGAACCGACGGCGGGCCTGGATGCGGCGACCGAGGCGCAATTCCTGGCCGACCTGGGCCCGGCGGTGCAGGGGCGCACCGTCGTGCTCGCGACGCACGCGGCGTTGCCGCCGGGCGCGGTCGACCGTCGCTATGCATTACGCGAAGGTCGGCTTCATGAATTGTCATCAGAGGCGGCAATCCTGGCTTAAGCGCGGTGGCGAGGTTATAGTTCGCCTTGCTTCAATTCTTCAGGGCCGTCTTACCATGCAGACCGACAACGCCGAGTACATCCGGCGCACTATCCGCAGCGTTCCAGACTGGCCCCAACCTGGTGTCATTTTTCGCGACATCACGCCCGTGCTGCAGGATCCTCGCGCATTCCGGGTGCTGATCGATCTCTTCGTCTACCGTTACATGCGCCAGCGCCTGGATCTGGTCGCGGGGGTGGATGCGCGCGGTTTCATCATTGGCAGCGTGCTCGCCTATGAACTGAACCTGGGTTTCGTGCCGGTACGCAAGAAGGGCAAGCTGCCCTATCGCACCGTGGCTGAGGAATACTCGCTGGAATACGGCAATGCGTCGGTCGAGATGCACACCGATTCCGTGCGCACTGGTCAGCGCGTCCTGCTGGTCGACGACCTGATCGCCACTGGCGGCACCATGCTGGCCGCCATCAAGCTGCTGCAGCGCCTGGGCGCCAACGTGGTCGAGGCCGCGGCCATCATCGACCTGCCCGACCTGGGCGGCTCGGCCAAGGTCGCAGCCACGGGCACGCCGCTCTATACCGTCTGTAAATACGACAGCGAAACGGCCTAGTCCAGGCGTCGGGCCTGGGCAGTCAATGCTCAGTTGTCCGACAGGCGCGGCTGGATGAAGTCCAGGAATGCCTTGGTCTTGGCCGGCAGCATGCGCGACGGCAGCAAGGCAAACAAGGGCAGCGGGGTGAGGCTCCAGTCGGGCAGCACCCGCACCAGGCCCGCTTGATTGATCGCCCGTTCCATTGCATCGAACACCAGCAGCGGCGTGATGCCCAGGCCTTGCCCGGCCAATCGTCCCAGCATGCCGACGTTGTTGGCCGACAGTCGGCCGGACACCTGCACGCGTTCCACCTTCTCGCCCGAATGCAGCATCCAGAAGGATGACTCCTCGCGCATGGTGGGGCGCAGGCATTCGTGGTGGCTCAGGTCAGCGGGCACGCGCGGTTCGCCATGGCGCGCCAGGTAGTCGGGCGAGGCATACAGCTGGTGGGCCATCAGCACGATCTTGCGCGAAATCAGGCTGGAATCAGGCTGCTGGCCAAAGCGCAGGATCAGGTCGAACGGATTGCTGATCGGGTCGATCGGCCGCATGCTCAGGTCGAAGTCGCATTCGATCTCCGGATGCTGTTCGCGGAACTCGCGGATCACGGCGGGCAGGAACAATTGCGCCAGGCTGGTGGGCAACGAAATGCGCAGGCGGCCCTTGGGCTGCACCGCCATGTCCAGCAATTGGTCGTGTGCGATGCGGGCTTCTTCGACAATGTGGCGGCAGCGCTCGAAGTAGATGGCGCCGGCCTCGGTCAGGTCGATCTTGCGGGTGCTGCGATTGAGCAGGCGCATGCCGACGCTGCGTTCCAGTTCGCTGACGCGGCGCGACAGCGTGGAGGTCGGAATATTCAGGGCCTCGGCCGCATGGCTGAAGTTCTTGCGCTTGGCGACTTCGACAAACAACGCGATGTCGTTAAGCTGGATATCCATGGGGCCCTCGAAAGTCAAAATTCCATTTCTGGCAGGTTTGTATCATAAATGGAATTATTGTCCCGGCAGTGGAAATGTCTATTTAGCCACGCCGAATGAATCCCTCACCAGGTGGTGAATTCATCTTCCGTTACCTAACTGGCTGGCGCCTGAACGCTTGCCGGCCTTGCTGCCATTACCTGTGCGAGAGGATTGCGCAATTGATGAGCAGACTGAACCGGATACGGCTTGCAATTGTCCCATCAGTGCAAATATGTTCACCAAAATAAGGGTTTTTACTAGGGCCTAATAACCAGATACTTCATCCCAGCAATCAAATTGTCATATCGCAGCAGCCGTCCCGGCCGCCGACGGTATGCAAGGTTTAGGATGGAGTCATCACAATGAAAGCCCTAGCTACCGCACTCATGGTTACCGCAACGCTGGTGGGCATGTCCGCCGCCCACGCCGACGGCAAGACCCGCGAACAGGTTCAACAGGAACTGCAAGCCGCCAAGGCCGCAGGCCAGGTCACGTTCGGCGAACAGGACTACCCGCCCGCCACCGTGCAGCGCACCAGCCTGTCGCGTGAACAAGTCCAGCAAGAACTGCAAAGCGCCAAGGTTGCCGGCCAGGTCACCAGCGCCGAACTGGACTACCCGCCCCGCGCCGCCGCGCCGGAATCGGTGGGCAAGACCCGCGAACAAGTGCGCGACGAACTGGCCCGCGCCAAGGCCAGCGGCGAATACACGTTTGGCGAACTGGACTACCCGCCCAAGGGCCGTTGAGTCGACGCCGCTGTTGCCGATCGAACAGAACCCCTGGCGTGACTAGGGGTTTTTTGTCTCGGCAGGGTGGGGCGATACGGCGCGGGATGTCGTGTTTATGCCGCAAAAACTGTGCGGCCGGCGCAACAAGTGATGTTGCTATACAGGCCAAAATCGCTGCGTCAAACCCCGCCAACCGCGCAATTGCGAGTAAGACTTCACATTTGATATCAAGGCGTTAACGCGGATTCTTGCTGACTGGGCCGACCTGGGCGCCGGGCATTATCCCACCCATGGAAAGTAGTTCGTCGAAATCCGGGTTACTTCAGATTGTTCCAAGATCGACACTAGATTCAGTGCACAGGCCGCTCGCTTTTTCGTAGCGGCCCGCTACCCGCGGCGGCTGTCGCCGTGCGGTTGCGGATTGCCTTTTATCTTGCCATTTTGGGGACTTTTATGAAGAAGACGCTATTGGCTGTCGCGTTGCTGGCCGGCTTTGCCGGCGCAGCGCAAGCCGCCGACTCCGTGACGCTGTACGGCTTGATCGACGCCGGTGTCGGCTACGAGCAAGTGAAGTTCGACGGCGCCAAGCAAAGCCGCTTTGGCGGCACGCAGGGCGTGAGCAGCGGTTCGCGTTTCGGCCTGCGCGGCTCGGAAGATCTGGGCGACGGCCTGCGCGCCGTGTTCAACCTGGAAGCCGGTTTTGGCCCGATGAACGGCCAGTCGTTGCAGAACGGCCGCCTGTGGGGCCGCCAAGCCACCGTGGGCCTGGACAGCGATAGCTGGGGCCGCCTGGAATTCGGCCGCCAGACCAACCTGGCTTCGAAGTACTTCGGCTCGATCGACCCGTTCTCGATCAGCTACAACACCGCCAACCTGGGTACCACGTTCGGCAGCGCCAACACGATGCGCCTGGACAACATGGTGCTGTACCAAACCCCCAGCATGGGCGGTTTCAAGGCCGGCGTGGGCTACTCGTTCAGCGCCGACGACAGCGTCAATGATTCGAAGCAGACCGGCTTTGCCACGGGCAACAACAACCGTGTCATCACCGCTGGCGTGCAATACCTGAACGGCCCGCTGAACCTGGCGGCCGCCTATGACCGCTTCGATCCGTCCAACGATCGCGCCGGCGGCCAGTCCAATGCCCGCATCCAGGAATACATCATCGGCGGTTCGTACGACTTCGAAGTGGTGAAGCTGGCTGCTGCCTTTGGCCAGACCCGCGACGGCTGGTTCATCGGCCAGAACATGGGCACCACGCCGGACGGCATGCAGAAGCTGGGTTCGTTCAAGCTGGCTGATGGTTTCCGCGCAAACTCGTACATGATCGGCGCTACCGTGCCGCTGGGCCGCCACGCGGTGTTCGGTTCGTGGCAGCGCGCCACGGCCAGCAACGACAAGCTGACCGGCGACGATGCAACGTTCAACGTCTACAGCCTGGGCTACACCTACGACTTCACCAAGCGCACCAACCTGTACGCGTACGCCTCGTATGGCGACAACTACGCGTTCCAGAAGGATGCGCGCGACACCGCGTTCGCCGTGGGTGTGCGTCACCGGTTCTAAGCCAAAGCCTGTCCGGCTGCACCTTGCTGAATGCGCGGCACATTCTCCGTGAGCCGCCGAGTGACAGCGAACCCCCCCTTCAGGTTGCAGCCGGGCGGGTCTTGAGCAAAGAAGGGAAGGGCCTCCATCGGGAGGCCCTCTCGCTTTCTACGCGCGGCAAACGCTACAGGAACAGCTTGTAGGCCGGGTTCTCGGTCTCGTTCCAGTGCGGATAGCCCAGTTCGGCCACGAAGTTGCGGAACTGCTTCTTGTCGGCCGCCGGCACCTGGATGCCGATCAGGATGCGGCCATAGTCGGCGCCCTGGTTGCGGTAGTGGAACAGGCTGATGTTCCAGTCTGGATTCATTGCGTTCAAGAAACGCATCAGCGCGCCCGGGCGTTCCGGGAATTCGAAGCGGTACAGAAGCTCGTCGCGCGCCTGCGTCGAACGCCCGCCGACCATGTGGCGCAAGTGGGTCTTGGCCATTTCGTCATGCGTCAGGTCCAGCGTGTCGAAACCGTGGCGGCGAAAGTGGCTGGCGATCTTGTCGGGTTCGGCCGGCGACGAGACTTGCAGGCCGACGAACACATGAGCGCGGTCGGAATCGGAAATGCGATAGTTGAATTCGGTCACGCTGCGCTCGCCCACCAGTTCGCAGAAGCGGCGGAAGCTGCCGCGCTGCTCGGGCATGGTGACGGCGAACACGGCTTCGCGCATTTCGCCGACTTCGGCGCGTTCGGCCACGAAGCGCAGGCGGTCGAAGTTCATGTTGGCGCCGCAGGCAATCGCCACCAGGGTCTTGCCCTTCAGGTTGTGCTCGGCGGCGTACTGCTTGGCGCCGGCCACGGCCATGGCACCGGCCGGTTCCAGCACGCTGCGGGTGTCCTGGAACACATCCTTGATGGCGGCGCAGATCGAATCGGTGTCCACCACCACGAAGTCGTCGACGTACTTGCGCGTGAGCTTGAAGGTTTCGGCGCCGACCATCTTGACGGCCGTGCCGTCGGAAAACAGCCCCACGTCGTTCAGTTGCACCCGGCGACCGGCGCGCACGCTGCGCAGCATGGCGTCGGAATCTTCGGTCTGCACGCCGATGATCTTGATCTCGGGGCGCAACTGCTTGATGTAGGTGGCCACGCCCGCGATCAGGCCGCCGCCGCCGATGGCCACGAAGATGGCGTCGATGGGGCCGGGGTGCTGGCGCAGGATTTCCATGCCCACCGTGCCCTGGCCGGCGATCACGTCGGGATCGTCGAAGGGATGCACGAAGGTCAGCTTTTCTTTCTTTTCCAGTACTTGCGCATGGGCGTAGGCGTCGGAAAAGCTCTCGCCCGCCAGCACCACTTCGCCGCCCAGGCGGCGCACCGCGTCGACCTTGACCTGCGGGCTGGTGGTGGGCATGACGATGACGGCGCGGCAACCCAGGCGGGTGGCGGCCAGCGCCACCCCTTGCGCATGGTTGCCGGCCGAGGCCGCGATGACGCCGCGGTTGCGCGCCGCCGGGGTCAGGTTGGCCATCTTGTTGTAAGCCCCGCGCAGCTTGAAGCTGAAGACCGCCTGGGTATCTTCGCGCTTGAGCAGAATCGTGTTCGACAGGCGTTGCGACAGCAGCGGCGCGGCTTCGAGCGGCGATTCGACCGCGACGTCGTAGACCTTCGAGGTCAGGATGCGTTTCAGGTAATCAGTGGACATGGACTGCGCTTGGGGGTTGGGGCCAGAAAGGAGGGCCGCGAGGGCGTGGGGCTGATTATTGCAGGGAAAGCCGGGGCAGCCCGCGATTTCGCGGCGGATCGCCACGCATCGGACCCGCTTGGCTGGTCGGCCAGGGCCGCGCCGCGGCTACACTCGTAGCCCTATGGAAGAAAGCCTCCTCTTTGCCGTTCACTGGCTGCTGGACCTGTTGGCCTTGCCCTCGGTGGGCCTGTCCGCCATTTTTGCCGTCTCGTTGATCTCGGCCACCTTGCTGCCGCTGGGGTCCGAACCGGCGGTGTTCGGCTACATCAAGCTGTCGCCGGATATGTTCTGGGCGGCGATCCTGGTGGCGACGGTGGGCAACACCATCGGCGGGGCGATCAGCTACGCGATGGGGTTGGGGGCTGAAAAGGCGGTCCACCGTTGGAAGGACAAACATCCGTCTGGAAAGGACCCCCACCCGAACGCCACCGCCGACGGCCGCATGCGTGGCCGCTGGAACGAACGGGCCCACGCCTGGATCCACCGCATGGGGCCGCCGGCCTTGCTGCTGTCGTGGCTGCCGGTGGTGGGCGACCCGCTGTGCGCCGTCGCCGGCTGGCTGCGGCTGCCGTTCTGGCCGTGCGTGGTCTATATGGCCATCGGCAAATTCCTGCGCTACCTGGCCATGACGGCCAGCCTCCTGTGGCTGTTCCCTGGCCAGGTCTAGTGCTGACGGCCGGCTTAATAAGGGACGTATTGCGTCGGAATATTCCTGTTTTCGAGCGCTTCCCAGGGGGTATTCGGGGGCAGTTCCGGCCAATGGCATAAAATAATTTTTTCAGGGCCCCCTCTTGCCGCCATGAACGCCCCACTCGCTAGCCACATCTTGAACGGGGCGATGCCGCCCGCCGCTCCCGCGCGACTGCGCGAAATCCCCTACAACTACACGTCGTTCTCCGACCGCGAGATTGTCGGCCGGCTGCTGGGCGATGACGCCTGGAGCCTCCTGGGCGACCTGCGCGGCGAGCGCCGCACGGGGCGTTCCGCGCGGATGCTGTACGAGGTGCTGGGCGATATCTGGGTGGTGCGCCGCAACCCCTACCTGCAAGACGACCTGCTCGACAATCCCAAGCGCCGCAAGCAGCTGATCGATGCACTGCACCATCGGCTGGGCGAAATCGACCGCCGTCGCGAACCCGGTGCGCCGGCCGAAGCCGGCCACGACCCGCATCGCGACGAGAAGGTCGTGGGCCTGTTGGGCCGGGCGCGTTCGGCCATTGCCGCGTTCGAAGGCGAGTTCGACCAGACCGCGATGCTGCGCAAGCAGGCGCAAAAGGTGCTGGGCCGCATCACGGCGCGCGACAACATCAAGTTCGACGGCCTGTCGCGGGTGTCGCACGTCACCGACGCCACCGACTGGCGCGTCGAATATCCGTTCGTGGTGCTCACGCCGGACACCGAAGACGAGATCGCCGCGCTGGTCACGGCCTGTATCGAACTGGGCCTGACCATCGTGCCGCGCGGCGGCGGCACCGGCTATACCGGCGGCGCGATTCCGCTGACCTGGAAGTCGGCGGTCATCAATACCGAAAAATTCGACAAGCTGGGCAAGGTCGAGTCCTGTATCTTGCCCGGGCTGACCGAGCCCGTGGCCGTCATCCATGCCGGCGCCGGCGTGGTCACCAAGCGCGTTTCCGAAGCCGCCGAAGCGGCCGGCTTCGTGTTCGCCGTGGATCCGACCTCGGCCGAGGCCTCGTGCGTGGGCGGCAACATCGCCATGAACGCCGGCGGCAAGAAGGCCGTGCTGTGGGGCACCGCGCTGGACAACCTGGCCTGGTGGCGCATGGTCGACCCGGACGGCAACTGGCTCGAAGTCACCCGCCTGGCGCACAACATGGGCAAGATCCACGACGTGGACATGGCCCGCTTCGAGCTCAAGTGGTTCGACGGCCGCGGCAAGCCGGGCGAGCGCCTGCTCAAGACCGAAACGCTGGAAATCGCCGGCCGCGTGTTCCGCAAGGAAGGCCTGGGCAAGGACGTCACCGACAAGTTCCTGGCCGGCCTGCCGGGCATCCAGAAAGAAGGCTGCGACGGTCTCATTACGTCGGCGCGCTGGGTGCTGCACCGCATGCCCAAGCACACCCGCACGGTCTGCATGGAATTCTTCGGCCAGGCGCGCGACGCCATCCCGTCGATCGTCGAGGTCAAGGGCTACCTGGACGGCGAAGGCCGTGCCCGCGGCGCCATCCTGGCCGGTCTTGAGCACCTGGACGAACGCTATCTGCGTGCGGTGGGCTACGCCACCAAGAGCAAGCGCGGTTCGCTGCCCAAGATGGTCCTGATCGGCGACATCGTCGGTGATGACGACGACGCCGTGGCGGCCGCCGCCAGCGAAGTGGTGCGCCTGGCCAACACGCGCCACGGCGAAGGCTTCGTGGCCGTCAGCGCCGAGGCCCGCAAGAAGTTCTGGCTGGACCGTTCGCGCACCGCCGCCATCGCTCGCCATACCAACGCCTTCAAGATCAACGAAGACGTCGTGATTCCGCTGCCCCGCATGGGCGAATACACGGATCACATCGAACGCATCAACATCGAACTGTCGACCCGCAACAAGCTGCGGCTGCTCGATGCGCTGGACGACTACCTCTGTACGCCGTTGCCGGTGGGCAAGGCGGAAGACGCGTCCGACGACGACGAAACCCGCGCCCAGGTACTGGCCGAGCGCACTCGCCAGGCGATTGACCTGCTGGCTGCCGCGCGCCAGCGCTGGCAGTGGCTGCTGGACAACCTGGACCTGCCGCTGGCGCAAGCCATGCCGCAGCTGGACGGCCTGGGCCTGTCGCCCGTGGCGGCTGCACTGGCCGAGCGCCTGGCGGCCCAGCCGCAGGCGCGTGTGTTCGACGTGGTGCAAGACCGCACGATCCGCGTGTCCTGGAAAACCGAAGTCCTGGCCGGCCTGCAGGCCGCGTTCTCGGGCGCGGCGCGCAAGCCCATCCTGGACGAACTCATCGCCATCCACGGCCGCGTGCTCAAGAGCCGCGTGTTCGTGGCGCTGCACATGCACGCGGGCGACGGCAACGTGCACACCAACATCCCGGTCAACTCCGACGACTACGGCATGCTGCAAGAAGCCCACCAGGCCGTCGAGCGCATCATGCAGATCGCGCGCGACCTGGACGGCGTGATCTCGGGCGAACACGGCATCGGCCTGACCAAGTACGAATTCCTGACCGAAGCCGAACTGAAGCCGTTCCAGGACTACAAGCGCCGCGTCGATCCCAACGGCCACTTCAACGCCGGCAAGCTGATGCCGGGCGCCGACCTGCGCCACGCCTGGACGCCCAGCTTCAACCTGATGGGCCACGAGTCGCTGATCATGCAGCAAAGCGACATCGGCGCGATCTCGGATTCCATCAAGGACTGCCTGCGCTGCGGCAAGTGCAAGCCGGTGTGCGCGACCCACGTGCCGCGCGCCAACCTGCTGTATTCGCCTCGCAACAAGATCCTGGCGACCTCGCTGCTGGTCGAGGCCTTCCTGTACGAAGAGCAGACCCGCCGCGGCGTCAGCCTGAAGCACTGGGAAGAATTCGAAGACGTGGCCGACCACTGCACGGTCTGCCACAAGTGCTACAACCCCTGTCCGGTCGACATCGACTTCGGCGACGTGTCGATGAACATGCGCGCCGTGCTGCGCCGCATGGGCCGCAAGTCGTTCAACCCCGGCACGGCCAGCGCCATGTTCTTCCTGAACGCCAAGGACCCGGCCACCATCAACGCCACCCGCAAGGCGATGGTGGGCGTGGGCTACAAGGTGCAGCGCGCCGCGCACGACCTGCTGTCGGGCCTGGTCAAGAAGCAGACGGCCGCGCCGCCCGCCACCGTGGGCAAGCCGCCGCTGCGCGAGCAGGTGGTGCACTTCGTCAACAAGAAGATGCCGGGCGGGCTGCCCAAGCAGGCCGCGCGCAAGCTGCTGGACATCGAAGACGCCAACTACGTGCCGATCATCCGCGACCCCAAGGCCACCACGGCCGACACGGAAGCGGTGTTCTACTTCCCGGGTTGCGGTTCCGAGCGCCTGTTCTCGCAGGTCGGCCTGGCCACCCAGGCCATGCTGTGGCATGCCGGCGTGCAGACCGTGCTGCCGCCGGGCTACCTGTGCTGCGGCTATCCCCAGCGCGGCAACGGCATGACCGACAAGGCCGAGCAGATCATCACCGACAACCGGGTGCTGTTCCACCGCGTCGCCAACACGCTGAACTACCTGGACATCAAGACCGTGGTGGTCAGCTGCGGCACCTGCTACGACCAGCTGTCGGGATATGAGTTCGACAAGATCTTCCCGGGCTGCCGCCTGATCGACATCCACGAGTACCTGCTTGAAAAGGGCATCAAGCTCGAAGGTGCCAAGGGCGTGCGCTACATGTATCACGACCCCTGCCACACGCCCATGAAGCTGCAGGACCCGATGAAGACGGTGCGTTCGCTGGTGGGCGACGGCGCCGTCAAGAGCGACCGCTGCTGCGGCGAATCGGGCACGCTGGCGGTCAGCCGGCCCGACATCTCCACGCAGGTGCGCTTTCGCAAGCAGGAAGAACTCTTGAAGGGCGATGCCGCGCTGCGCAGCGATGGTTTCACCGGCGACATCAAGGTGCTGACCTCGTGTCCGTCGTGCCTGCAGGGCCTGTCGCGCTACGAAGGCGATACCGGCATGGACGCCGACTACATCGTGGTCGAAATGGCGCGCCACATCCTGGGCGAAGGCTGGATGGAAGACTACGTGCGCCGCGCCAACGCGGGCGGTATCGAGCGCGTGCTGGTGTAATTCGCGCAATGCCTGCGCGCCACGGGGCGCGCACGGCACCTGCCAAAAGAAACGCGGCCCTCGGGCCGCGTTTTTTCATAGCCAGGCAGCGCCGGGGCTGCTTATTCCAGCTTGATGTTCGCCTTCTTGATCACGTCCGCCCAGGTGGTGCGTTCCTGTTCGGCGTAGGCCTTGAAGTCCTTGGCCGACAGCGGCATGGGGATCACGCCCATGTCCAGCATCTTCTGCGACACGGCCGGCGACTTCAGCGCGGCGTCCAGTTCGGCCGACAGCTTCTTGACGACGGGCTCGGGCAGGCCGCCGGGGGCGACCAGGCCTTGCCAGGCGTAGGCGGTGAAGTCGGGCACGCCCTGTTCGGCCATGGTGGGGGCGTCGGGCAGCACGGCCACGCGCTCGGGCGTGGCCGAGGCCAGCACGCGCAGCTTGCCGGCCTTGACGTTGGGCAGGCCCGCGGCCAGGTCGATGAACATCACGTCCACCTGTCCGCCCAGCAGGTCCTGGATGGCCGGGGCGGCGCCCTTGTAGGGCACGTGCAGCAGGTTGGCGCCCGTGCGCTGCTTGAACAGTTCCAGCGCCAGGTGATGCGGAGAGCCGGCGCCGGCCGAGGCGGCGGTCAGCTTGCCCGGCTCTTTCTTGGCGGCCTGGATCACGTCGTCCACCGTCTTGTACGGCGAATTGACGTTCACGGCCAAGAGCAGCGGGAACTTGGCGATGCCGCCGATGTACGTGAACTTGGACGGATCGTAGGACAGCTTGGCGTACAGCGACGGGTTGAAGGCCAGGGTGCCCGAGTCGGCCGTGCCGATCACGTAGCCGGTGGGTTCGGCCTGCGAAATGGCGGTGGCGCCGATGATGGTGGCCGCGCCGGGGCGGTTTTCGACCACGATGGTCTGGCCCAGCGGCTTTTCAATGCCGCTGGCCACCGTGCGCGCGACCACGTCGGCGCCGCCGCCGGCCGGGTAGGGCACGATCCAGCGGACGGGCTGGGCAGGCCAGGATTGGGCGGTGGCCGCGGTAGCGGCCAGCGACAGGGCGGCAAGCGCCAACAGGCGCCGTGCTTGCTTTTGCATGGGGTGTCTCCTCGTTTTTAGCGACGTCATTATGCCCCGCACTCGGGGCAATATGCGTCTGTTTCGAGGCCCGGAATCAGCGGCTTATTGCGGATCGGGGTAGCTGCGGGCGCCAAAAATGGCGGTGCCGATGCGGACCTCGGTGGAACCTTCTTCGATCGCCATCTCGAAATCGCCGCTCATGCCCATCGACAGCCTGTCCAGAGAGACGCCCTCGATGGCGTTCTGGCGCAATTGGTCGCGCAGTTCGCGCAGGGCTCGGAAGCAGGCGCGCACCTCGGCCGGATCGGGCGAATTGACCGCCATGGTCATCAGGCCCTGCACGCGCAGGGTCGGGAATTCGGTCGCGATGCGGCGCAGGAAGGCGGGCACCTCGGCGGCGTCCATGCCGAACTTGCTGGGCTCGGACGACGTCTTGACCTGCACCAGCACATCCAGGGTCCGGCCCTCATTGACCAGGCGGCGGTGCAGGGCCTCGGCCAGGTCCGCGCGGTCCAGCGACTGCAGCTCGGTGGCGTCGCGCGCCGCGTCCTTGGCCTTGTTGGTCTGCAAGTGGCCGATCAGCACCCACTGCACGCCCTGGCCCGCCAGCGCGGCGGCCTTCTGGCGCAGTTCCTGCGTCTTGTTTTCGCCAAAACGGGTCAGGCCCAGCGCCATGGCTTCGCGCACGGCGTCCACCTCGAACGTCTTGCTGACCGGCAGCAGCGTCACGCTGTCCGGCGCGCGGCCGGCGCGTTCGCAGGCCTGGGCAATGCGTTGCTGGATGCGGGCAAGGCGCCCGGCCAGGGTGTCGACAGCGGTCATGCAGTTCTCTTGGGGTCGGAATGTCCCATAGTGTAGGACCTGGGCAGTCGGTTTCACCACAGTCGGCCTTCTAGGACCGCATCTTCGTTGACCCTGTTTGATCGGCAGGCTTAGAATTTGTGGATATTTGTTTAGATTTCAATGTTTTAAAACCCCGGCGTGGTCTTGAAGGGCTGCGCGGTCCTTCCCTTTTCCTTATCCCCTCCGCCATGTCCAGTGTCGCGCCCGACTACGCTTTCGCCACGCCTTTCCTGAATCCCCCCGCATCCCCGATCCGCTCGCTCATGCCGTACGCGATGCGTCCCGGCACCATTTCGCTGGCGGGCGGCTATCCCGCCCAGGAACTGTTCGACGTGGACGGCCTGTCGATCGCCTCCACCCAGGTCATGGCGCGCCTGGGCGCCTGCCTGCAGTACTCCAACATCGACGGCCAGGCCAGCCTGCGCAACGAACTGGCGCGCCTGTCGGCGGTGCGTGGCCTGCATTGCAACCCGGATACCGAACTGGCCGTCACCGGCGGCTCGCAGCAAGCCATGGCGCTGTTGACCCGCGTGATGCTGCAACCCGGCGACCACGCCATCATCGAATCGCCCGCCTTCCCCAATTCCGTGCAGGCGCTGCGCTATACCGGCGCCACGGTGCACACGGTGCCGTCGGGCCCCGACGGCATCGACATCGACGCGCTCGACGAACTGGCCGCGCGCATCAAGCCCAAGATGGTCTGCGTGGTGGCGTCGTTCTCGAACCCCTGCGGCGCCACCATCTCGCGTCAGCGCCGCCTGCGCTTGCTGGAACTGGCCGTCAAGCACCGCTTCCTGATCGTCGAAGACGACCCCTACAGCGAACTGCGCTTTGCCGGCGAAGCCGTGCCGCCCATCATGGCGCTGGCCGAAGGCGAGGCCCGTCACTGGGCCGTGTACCTGGCCAGCATGTCCAAGACCATGGCGCCCGCCCTGCGTATCGGCTGGCTGGTCGCGCCGCCCGAAATCCGCCGCCGCTGCGTCGGCGCCAAGGCTGCCGACGACATGGCCTCGTCCGCCTGGATCCAGGAAGTCGTGGCCCAGTACCTGGCCAACGGCCGCTACGAAGAACACGTGCCGCGCATCCGCGCGGCCTACGGCCAGCGCTGCGATGCCATGGCCGACGCGCTCACGCGTGAATTGAACGGCCGCATCGTCTTTCGCAAGCCCGAGGGCGGCATGTTCTTCTGGGCGCGCCTGACCGGCGAGGTCGACGCCACCCGCCTGTTGCCCTACGCGATCGAACACGAAGTGGTCTATGTGCCCGGCAAGGCGTTCTACGCCGATGCGGCGCAGGCCGACGTGCATGCCATGCGCATGTCGTTCGCTACCATGAACGAAAGCCAGATCGCGCTGGGCATGCAACGCCTGAGCCGTGCGCTGGACGCTTGCGAGGCCAATCAACCCGTATCCATCTCGCTGGCAGCCTGATATACCTAAATAAGCGCTTGTTATTTGGCGCGGGCGCTTCATGTCTATAAGCTTCTCGCCTTGGCGCGCTTGCGCGCCCCGCTACAACAGGGCGCTGGCGCGTCCCGGTACAACAGGAATCCAGGTCATGAATATTGCTAAAGGGTTGGTGGGCGCGGCGCTGCTGTTGGCAGCGGTACAGGGTGCACAGGCGGCGACGCTGGACGTCGTGCGCCAGCGCGGGGCGGTAGCCTGCGGCACCACCACGGGTTTTGCGGGCTTTTCCGCACCCGACGCGCAAGGCAAATGGCAAGGGTTGGACGTAGATCTGTGCCGGGCCATCGCCGCGGCCGTGTTCGGCGACGCCGACAAGATCAAGGTCGTGCCGCTCAATTCGCAACAGCGCTTCACCGCGCTGCAATCCGGCGAAGTCGATGTCCTGACGCGCAACACCACCGTGACGCAGCAGCGCGACACCGCGCTGGGCATCATCCATGCCGGCATCAATTTCTATGACGGCCAGGGCTTCCTGGTGCCCAAGTCGCTGGGCGTCAAGAGCGCCAAGGAAATCAACGGCGCCACGATCTGCCTGCAGACCGGCACGTCCAACGAAAACACGCTGGCCGACTGGGCGCGCGCCAACAACGTGACGTACAAGCCGGTCGTGATCGAGACCTTCAACGAAGTGGTCAACGCGTTTGCGGCCGGTCGTTGCGACGTGTTCTCCACCGACGCCTCGGGCCTGGCTTCCATCCGCATTTCCAAGCTGCAGAATCCCGACGATTACGTCGTGCTGCCCGAGATCATCTCGAAAGAGCCGCTGGGCCCGTTCGTGCGCCAGGGCGACGACGCCTGGCTGAACATCGTGCGCTGGTCGCTGTCGGCCATGATCGAAGCCGAGGAATACGGCGTCACGTCCAAGAACGTCGACGAACAGGCCAAGAGCGCCAACCCCAACATCAAGCGCATCCTGGGCGTTACGCCCGGCGGCGGCGCCAACCTGGGGCTGGACGAAAAGTGGGCCTACAACATCGTCAAGCAGGTAGGCAATTACGGCGAGAGCTTCGAGCGCAACGTCGGCCAGGGCAGCCCGCTCAAGATCAAGCGCGGCCTGAATGCGCAATGGACGCAGGGCGGCCTGATGTACGCGCTGCCGATCCGCTGATCTAGTAAATCCCGTAGGGAACCTCGACCGCCAAGGGCTTGCCGCCCTGGGCGGGCCGCAGGGCGTAGGTGTGCACCACGCCGTCGTCGCTGGCAAGCGGCTCTTCCTTGCGCTCTACGGTGTAACGCTTGCCGTCCAGTTGCAGCGTATTCGGCGCGACGGCCTGGGCCTGGGCGGGCAGCAGCAGGCCGCCCAGTTCGTCGGCCATGTCCGAGAATTCGTGATCGACCAGTGCGCCTTCCGCGCGCAGCAGCTGCACGTGTGGCCGATACGGCGCGGCGTCCAGGTTCCAGCCGTTCACCAGATCGGTGATCCACGGGCCCGGAATGTTGTAGGTGGTGTCCAGCTCGGCCTCGCTGATCTCAGGCCCGACCACGATCAGGCAGCACACGGTCTTGCCGACCTTGGGGTCGTAGGCTGCCCATCGGCTGCCCGCGGCCGCCACGCCGGGCAGCATCGAGTAGCGGTATTGCTGATTGAGCTGGGCATCGGACACCTTGCGCCACGCCCCGACGACGGGCGGCTGCGATGGGGTGGATTCCGACGCGGGTGCTTGCGCGGGCGGTTGCGCCTGGCAGGCCAGCGTCATCGCGATGCCTGCGACCAGGGTGGCGGTCTTGAGCGGTAAACGGATCATGTCCTGTCCTGGGTGCCTGGATGTGATGGATGACGTCAGGGATCGGCCAGCGTGCGGCGGCGTTTTACCCCGGCAGCTTGCCTGGCTTGCGCGTTGCGCGTTCGGCCAGCCGCTGCGCCATGTCCTGCTGGCGCTGCATCAGGTCGGCGATCTGCTCGGCATAGAGATCGGTAAAGTCGCCGTCCAGCGGCTGCGGATCGGTCAAGTCATCGATCACCACCACGGATCCTGCCTGATCCACGCCCCAGATCCGGCCGCCATCGCCCACGATTTTCAGCAGGGGCAGGACGCCGGGCAGACCGGCCTCAGCCAGCCGGCGCTGTTGCGCCGAGATGCTGGCCCATTCGGGCAAGTCCGGGGTATCGATGCCCAACAGCACCAGGCCGCGCCAGAACGTCCAGGCGGGGCCGACCTCGAACTCTTTTGCATGCGGCCAGACAGCTTCGCGCGCCATCACGCACAAGCCGTTGGTGCGCTGGCAGAAGGCGGCAAACGCTGCCGGCAGCGCAAAGCCCACCGCGGCTTCAAGCTCCCCGATCGCTTCTGCGTCGGGGGCGGGCGCGGCGACGACCTCGAAGAACTCGGTGTCCACGGGCTCCAGGATTTCCCACATGCGTTGGTGAAACTGTTCGGCGGTCAGGGTCATGCAAGTTTCCTTAATCGATTTACAACGCCAGCAGCGCCTTGGCGGCTTTGGCGGCGGCGGACGTGCCAGTAAAGCCCGCCAGCCAGCCGCGCAGGTCCGCGGCCTGGACGGATTGCGCGTGGCGCAGCGACTCATCCAGCAGCACGGTAAGCAAGGCGCCAATACCGCGCGTCTTGGGGTCCAGGCGTGGCAGCAGACCGCCCAGCACGGCGATGACGGCTGCAGGCGCCATTGTCGCCGCGTCGGTGAAGGACGCTGCCCAGCGGGTCAGGACGATCGCGGGCACGCAGGCGGCGTAGGCCTGCGCGGCAGCGGTTGCGTCCACGCGGTGCGGAATCGCGGCGGCAAACGCTTCCACGGCCTGCGCGCGTACCTCGGCCTGCTTGGCCGCCATGCCCAGGGCAAGCAGCTGGACGGTTTCCGCGTGCCACGCGCCCGGATGCCCGGCAAGCACGCGCAGCACGGCGGCGGCGCGATGCTCGGCTTCGTCGCCTGCCGCCGTGTTCATGATCGCCATGCTGGCCGCGGCCAGCGGCAAGGTCGACGCGGGGTTGGCCAGGCCGAGTTCGGCGCAGACCAGCGCATGGGCGTCGCCCCAGTCGCTGTATTGCAGCGGACCCGACGCAATCAGCGCCGGTTGCGTGGCCGAAGGCGCTTCGTCGGGCGCGGCATGGATCACGGGACTCCACCACACCCACTGCGGCGAGCCGTCGGCCTTCAAGGTGCTCGATCCGCGGCTGCGCCATTCGATCCGCACGGTGTCGGTGATCTGCGGCCACGCGCCGCCGGTGGCCGCGACCACGCGTGCCCGATGCTCGGGATGCACGCGCAGCAAGGCCTGGGTGAGATCCACCGGTAATGGGGCGCCGCCTTCCCGGCCCGCCTCGAAGCGGGCCAGCAGGGTATCGGCATCGATCCAGCCTAGCGTGTCGGTGGGCGTGGCGAGCAGCGGGCGGCGCGGCGCCTGGCCCTGCACGATCGCGGCCACCTCGCGCAGGCGGGTGATGAAGCTGGGCAGCAGGGTGGATTGCTCGGCGCTCGGCAGCGCCTGGCGTTTGCCCTCGCGTTCTTGCACCCACTCACCGTTGACCAGGCTGGTGGAGGTGTTCTGCCAATACTGCTGCGGCAGGAATGGGAACTTAGGGTCATGCGCCGCCAGCAGCAGTGCGGCCGCGTAGTGCTGTCTGTCGCGCTCGGCCAGGCGGCGGGCGCGCTTGGCCAAGGGCGCGATCGCGGCAGCCACCTGCCCGGACGTTGCCAGCCATGCCAGTGCCAGCTCGAATTCCAGGGCGTCGGCGGGCGCCTCCAGCAGCGCGGCATAGCGTTCCTGGGCGTCGTCGTCCGTCCAGGGATTCAGGGGCGCGGGTGATGGCAAATCGGATGGCGTGCCCGACAGGCCTGGGGCGCTGGCGCTTGCTGCAAGACCTTTGTCCACCGTTTCTTCGGTCTCGGCAGCCTCGGCTTGCGGCAGCAGGACGGCCACCGCCGGCGCCAGGGTGTCGCGCTGCTGTTGCGCCAGATCCACCCGGCCCATCTTCACCAGCGCCTTCACCGCCGCCCGTTGCACGTCGGCATGCGGATGCCCCAACCCCAGGGCCAGCGCCTGCGCCAGGGCCTGCGAATCGCCCCGTGCCTGTGCGCCCAGGGCTTCCAGGATGCGCAGCACCGACAGCGCCGCGGCCTTCGGCCCCGAGAATGCGCCGCCGCAAGCGTCCACGAAAGGCGTGGCGTCGAGCAGGTCGTGCTTGTGCAGCGTCTCGAACTGCTTCACTGCCAGCGACACGGTGGCGGTGATCGACGAGCCCAGGCACAGCCGCAACAGTTGCTGGTCGGCCGCCGCCTCGTCGGGCGTGGGGGCCAGCGTGGCATAGACCCGCGAATACCAGCCGGCGCGATAGGCGGAGAAATCCCGGTTCAGCGCTTCAAGGCAACTGCGCAGCACCCGGCGCCGGTCCAGCGTGCCTTCGTGGGTCAGCAGCACGACCGTGTTGTGCCAGTTCAATTCCTCGCGCGAGAACTTGTCGATGTTCGCCAGCGAGATCTCGCCGCCGCCTTCCACCTCGAAGACGCGCCAGAACACGTTGTCGCGCAGCGCGTGGTCGTGGCGCAGCATGAACAGGCGCACTTCCTGCTCGTGGCGTCCGCCCAGCCCGCCGACCAGGGCCAGCACGTAGTCATCCGTCGGGTCGACCTGCAGGCCGTTGAACAGTTCGTTCAGGCGGATCGGCAGGAAATTCGGGCGCTGGGACCAGCTTTGCGTCATTTCACGCAGCCGCTTGGGCGACGCGTCCACTGTGCGCATATCGTCCGACTGCACCTGTAGCAGGGCGTCGTACAGGGTGCGCAGGGTCGCGCCATCTTCAATCAGCCGCGCCGTGTCGCGGTAGTAGTCCCAGAGATTCTTGTAAGCCGTCATGCGTTTGGTCATCCCTCTTGAGTCAGCCGTGCGGCGGCTGCGGCGGTTTCGGACAACGGCGTTGCCCGCGATGCGACGGCTTCCAGGCTGCGCAAGGTCACTGCCATCACGGACGCACCCTTGCGCCGTGCGGCCAGCGCGTCGGGCAGTGCCACCGGCATGCCATAGTCATTGGACAGGCGGGCAACAAGTTCGATGAGCTTGACCGCCTGGGCCAGCGGCTTGCCTTGGGCGTCGAGCAGATGCGGCAGCAGCGCCGCCAGCGTTTGCAGTACGCGGCAACCGGCTAGCGCGCTGATGGACGCGGCGTCGGCCAGCGTCTGCGCGAGCCGTCCGGCCAAGGCGAAGCCCTGCGTCAGATGCGCCGCGATCTGCGCGGCGAACGGCGCGGGGTCGAGCAGGCCGGCGTCGGCCAGGCGAGCGATCGCCTCGGCGGCCTGGGCGCGTTGCTCGGCCATCTTCGCCGATGCCGCCAGGGCCAAGGCCGAGTACACGGGTGCACCGGGCACCTGCCGGGACGCGCCCAGTGCCGTCAGCAACGGTGCAAGGCCGCGCACGTTGATGACCTGCACCGCCGCGCACAGCATCGGATGGAAATGCGCGGCCAGCGTGTCAGGGTTGAACCGCAGCAGCCAGGCCGTCCATTGCACGACCTGGTCGTAGCCGTCCTGCTGTCGGGCCTCCTGGACGCGGAAGGTGAATTCGGCCGGTACGTCGGCGACATCCAGGGCCGGCGAGGCGGACGCGTGGGTCACTGCGGCGGTGTCCGTCGGCATCCAGAACGGCTTGGGACCCTCTCCCAACACCTCCAGGTCGCGCGAGAAAGTACCTTCTCCCGGCGTGGCAACCATTCGCTGCCAGGCGAAGCGATGCGCCGGAACGGGTGTCGGGGCGACGAAGGGTTCACCCCGTGCCCGACTCGACCGCAGGTCGTGGAAAGCCCCCGCCAGCAGGGCCAGCGGCGAATGCGTCGGAAGGTATTGGTAGCCCGAGCGCGAGGTCCAGGTTTCGTTGACCGTCCAATCTCCGGTCTCGACGTCGTAGCCGCTGCTGGTGAAGGTGTTTTCCTGCAACACCACGCCCACGGGGTCCGGCTTGCCTGCGCTGGCCACGACATACCGGGCATAGCCATTGAAACTGAGGTCGTCCCGGCCCAGCAGCGCGGCGGCCAGAAGGCGCCGCGGCGAGGCATTGTGTTCATCCCATACCGACGCGATGATCTCGGCCGCGCGATGTTGCAGCGCCTCAGGCAGCGCAATCTGCGGACGGCGGGCCAGGTAGTCGAAGAGGCGCGGTAACTCGGCGCCGTGTCCGACGCCCTCGAACTGCGCCCCGATCAAGGCGTGCAGTGCCTCGTCGTCGCTGATGTCGGGCGCAGGCTCGGGAAGGTCCGGCAGCGACGTGCTGCGCGGTGCCGGTATCGTGATTGTGCGGCTGACGTCGTCCTCTTTCGTGCGAGCCCCGCCCTCTGCATCGGCGGGTTGCATCTCGTGTGTCGCAACCATGAGCTTGCGCGCCAGCGGCGCCAGGTCCAACGGCATGCCTTCCAGCGCTTCGCCGACCCTCTGCGAGATGCGATCGCCTTGCCCGGCATCCGTCTTGAGCGCGGCAAGCAGCGCGAGCTGGGCCTTGACCAGCTTCTTCTCCGTACGGGTCAGGACGGCGGGCGCGGCCTCGATCATCGCGTCCACGTCCAGTTGTGCGGCGGCGCGCTTGAGCATGTCCTGGGCCAGGCCTACCGCCGTGCTGGGAGCCGTGGCGAGCACCGAGAAATACGTGTGTTGCCTGGCCGCGACTTCGTGCGCGGACGGATCGGCCAATCGATGCACGCGCAAATACCAGGCAATGACTTTCGCCGAGAAGTCTCGCAGCAGGGCGTCCAATGACTCGGCCAGCAGGCGTTCCCGGAACACCGGGCTGGCCTGGCATAGCGTCAGGATGGCGGCGTCCCAGGCAAGGCCGGTACGCTCGATGAGCTGGTAATCGGCGCCCATTCCGTCGACGCGGAACAAGGCCCAGAACTCGCGTTCGACCCAATCGGGGTGCGCCTGCAGATGCGCGGCCATGAGCTTGCCATGGTCTTCGTCCCGTTGCCCGTCCGCGCCGATGGCGCTGACCTGCTGTACGAAGCACCGAAGATAGGCTTGGGACAGCGGCGCCTGGTCATCCAGTCGTACCAGCGCGCGGCATACGGGCCAGACCAGAGGTTCGGCCCACCAGGATTGTTCCGCAAACAGCTCGACGAATGCGGCCCGCCACGATGCATCCCGTTCGCTTGCCGCGGCGATGACGGCGGGCGCCATCACGGCATGGCGTGCGGCATAGTCTTGCTTGCGCGTCATATCCGCCGGCGCCAGGGTCTCGGCCACGAGCTTGGGCTTGCCCAGCGCGGTCAAGACGAAACACGCCCTGGGCGTTGGCCCCTCGGCGGTGAACAGGCGCGATGGCGGCAAGGTCTTGGCCAGCGCGGCGCGGTCTTCTTCGTTCGCGCCGGCCAGCGCGCGGGCAATGGCGGTGACGTCCGTCGCGTCGTCGCCAGCGGCCTCGCGCAGCGCCGCGCGGCGTTCGGTCAGGCTCAGGGTCATGCGTCGGCTCCAGGCGCGTTCAGCGGATCGAGAAACATGCGCACGGCCAGCGTGTGCTTGCAGGGGCCGCGCGCGCCTTGGTATTTGGCGTTCCACGGGCAGGTGCAGCGATCGTGCGACGGTTCGACGCCCAGCGCCACGCGGTAGCGCTGCGGCCCCGACTGCACCGTATACCGCCCCTCGCCCTCGGGCAGCACCGCGCCGTCCGCCAACAGCTTGCGTGCGTCGGCCAGCCGCGGATGCAGCGCATCGAGCAGCCCCGCCTGCACCGGCAGCGGACGATGGAAATACGCGCCCGCCGCCAGATCGAAGCCCACCTGGCCGGACGACGCCAGCACGCCCAGCGCAGACGCGATCTGCGCCTGCGGCAGCAGCGCCCGCGCGGCCAATTGGGCAATATCGATGCGGGGTTCGAAGGCCAGCAGCGTCGAGACGAATGCCGCGTCCTCGTTTGCATCGCCGCCTGCGATCAGATGCAGCACCGAACCCTCGCCCGAGAAGCCGCGAGATTTCTCCGGGCTCAGGCCCAACGTGACTCGCGCGCCGGGCAGTTCCAGCACCCAGGCGCTGGCCTGGGGTTGGCCACCCGCCTCTGCATCCGCGCCGTAGGCGCGCAGCGCCGTGGCGTAGCGCAGCAGGGGTTCCAGCACACGCAGCCGCTCCGGTCCCGCCACGCACACCGCGCCTGGCGTCGCCTGCGTGGCCAGCCGCAGCGAGCGGGCGGCCTGGGTGGCCCACATCACCGTCTTGGTCGCCGATGAGCGCGGCAGCGCCTGCACGAACTGGCGCAGTGCGGCGCCGGTGAGCTCGTGACGCGCCGTCATGCCCGCCGACAGCATCTGCGTTTCGGCAAACCCCTTGAGCCAGCGCGTGGGCAGTGGGACTTTCTCTTCGACGATCTCGCCCGCTGGCGTCGCCACCCGCAGCGCATCGTTGCCCACGTTCAGGTGCAGCGGTTCGGACGCGCGCAGCCCGGCCAGCGCCTGGCGCAGCGGGGGGTTCACATCTACGTTGGTGACGCCGGCCGCCGAATGCGTGGCGTCCAGCGCCGCCGCGTCCACGTCCAGGCGCGCATACACGCCGCAGCACACGCTGAAGGACTCGAAGCGCAGTCCCTCGGGCGTGGACGTCACGACCGGGTCCGCCGCCCGCAGCACCGCCGCCAGCGTGTTCGGCGGCACATAGAAGCGCGTGCGCGCCACCCGTGCCAGCATCAGCAGCGCTTGCGCCACCACGGCGGGCTGGGCCACGAATCCGGAAAAGAAGAAGGGATGCGCCACCGCGCCCGTCGGGGCAAGCCCGCCGCTGGTGGCCAGGCTCAGGTCGGCCTGGCCCTGCCGTTGGGCGAATTCGGAGGGGGCAAGATAGGCATAGGCCAGCTCCGTCATGCGTCAGGGCTCCTGGGTAGAGGCGCGACGAGCCTCTGCCGTCGCGAGGGCTTGCGGCTCAACTGCGCCGGTACAGTTCGGCAATTTTGGTGAATGCGTTGCGCAGTTCGCGTGTGCCGCCCTGGAAGATCACGGGTCGTCCGCTATGCGTGAACACCACCAGCCGCTTGGAAAACAGCATCGGCACGAACCGCGCGCCGCGCACGTCTTCCCAGGCGACCTCGCGGCGCGCGAACCAGCTTTGGCGCAGGCCGCGTTCGTCGATGGTGGTGATGGATGTCTGCATGTGCCAGGAGATGAACAACAGGCCGATGAAGCACACTCCCACGCCCACAGCCAGCGCAGCGTCGAATGGCTGCGCGGGGGCGCGGATGGCGGTCGTGACGACCTGCACGCCCAGCACGGCCAGGATGACCCAGGTCAGGATGCGGACCCAGTCCGGCCATGCCTGCCCCGAGAGGGGCAGGGGGCCGATGGCGCGCAGCAGGGCGGCAAGTTCCTCGGGCGGAGGGGCGGAGACGGGGGACGTCATGCGGCTGCGGAATTCCGATAGCGTTGCGAGAAGATGCGCGCCAGGCGGTCCTGGCGCTCACGCGAAACGCGCGCAGCCATTCTACGAGGTTTCGCGTCAGGCGGCCCGCTTGGCGGCAATGGCGTTGCCGGCCCGGCTGGAGCCCTTGCGGTTCAGGTTGGCCGACATCCATTGGCCGATGTCGACCACGGCGTCGAAGTCCACGCCCGTGTCGATATCCAGGCCACGCAGCATGTACAGCACGTCTTCGGTGGCCACGTTGCCGGTGGCGCCCTTGGCATAGGGGCAGCCGCCCAGGCCCGCCACCGATGCATGGAAGATCGAGATGCCGGTTTCCAGCGATGCCAGGATGTTGGCCAATGCCTGGCCGTAGGTGTCGTGGAAATGGCCCGACACACGCGCCGGGTCCACCACGCGGGTGACCGCCGCCATCACGTCGCGCACGCGTTGCGGCGTGCCGACGCCGATGGTGTCGGCGACGTCGATTTCATCGACCTGCATGGCCAGGTAGCGCTGGGCCACGTCGACCACCGCGTCGATCGGCACTTCGCCCTGGTAGGGACAGCCCAGCGCGCAGCTGATGCTGCCGCGCACGCGGATGCCGGCTTCGCGGGCGGCTTGCACCACGGGCTCGAAGCGCGCGATGGATTCGGCGATGGAGCAATTGATGTTCTTTTGCGAGAAGGCTTCGCTCGCCGCGCCGAAAATGACGATCTCGTCCGCGCCGGCCGCCAGCGCGCCTTCGAAGCCCTTCATGTTGGGCGTCAGCACCGAATAGATGGTGCCGGGGCGGCGCTCGATGCGCGCCATGACGTCGGCGCCGTCGGCCATTTGCGGCACCCACTTGGGCGACACGAACGAGGCCGCCTCGACATTGGGAAAGCCGGCCGCGGCCAGGCGGTTGACCAGTTCCACCTTGATGTCGGTGGACACGAATTCTTTTTCATTCTGCAGGCCGTCGCGGGGGGAAACCTCGACGATCTTGACGCGGGAGGGCAAAGCCATGTCTCTTCCTGTATCGGTATCGGGCGGCGGCCGCGGCAACTCGACGGCGCCATCGTCAATATTAGCGCCAACGCCTATTTCAGGCGCTGGAAGCGGCCATCGTCCAGGCGCGCCACGCGGGCGGCCAGTTCCAGTTCCAGCAATTGCGCCTGCAGCGTGGGCGTATCCAGGCCGCAGCGCGCCTGGATGGCATCCAGGTGCAGGGGGTCGAACCCCAGGGCGTCGAGCACGGGGTGGTCGGGCAAGGCGGCGGGCGCCCGCGCCTTGGCGCGCGTCGTGCCGGCTATGGGCCCGCCGCCCAGTTCGTCGGTGATGTCGGCGGCAGTCTCCACCAGCTTGGCGCCCTGGCGGATCAGGGCATGGCAGCCCCGCGACAGCGGCGAATGGATGGAACCCGGAATGGCGAAGACCTCACGCCCGCTTTCGCCGGCCAATCGCGCCGTGATGAGGGACCCGCTTTGCTTGGCGGCCTCGACCACCAGCACGCCGCGCGCCAGCCCCGCCACGATGCGGTTGCGCTTGGGAAAGTGCTGCGGCAGGGCGCCTGTGCCCAGCGGCAGTTCGGACACCAGTGCGCCGTGGGCCGCAATGCGGTGCGCCAGGTCACGATGCTTGGCGGGATAGATGCGGTCGATGCCGGTGCCCATCACTGCGACCGTGCCTGCGCCGCCCGGGCCGGCATCCAGCGCGCCTTCGTGAGCCGCCGCGTCGATGCCCAATGCCAGCCCGCTGACGACCCGCCAGCCGTTGCCCGCCAGGTGGCGAGCGAAGGCGCGGGCATTTTCCTGGCCGCCCGGCGTGGCGTTGCGCGCGCCCACCACGGCCAGCGCCTGGCCTTGCAGATAGCCCGGATCGCCGGTCACGTAGAGCAGGATGGGCGGGTCGGCGATGGTGAGCAGGCTTTGCGGATAGGCGGGGTCGGCCAGGGTCAGGATGTGGTGATCGGGGGCGTCGACCCATTGCAGGGCGCTGTCGACCTGCGCGGCCATGTCGGCGGGCATGGGGGCGGCCAGCTGGCGCGCCAGCGCGTCGGGCACCTGGCGCATCAGGGCGCTGGCCCGCTGCGCATAGATCTGTTCCGGCAGGCCCAGCGCGCCCAGCAAGGTACAGGCCGTGGCGGAGCCGACCCCGGGTTCCAGGGACAGGCGCAGCCAGGCGGACAATTCGGCAACAGTGTGGGTCAGCGGCATGAAAACGAGCGCCGGCGGGCCGGCAGGGACGGTGGGCAGGGGGCGGGGCGCGCAGCGCCGGTCGTCCGAGAGTGTCGCACGGCCACGGCACAGGCCAGGACAGGGGCGGATCGATTCGTCCCGCATCGGTGCGCGAAAACGGGGGCAGGTTGATCCGTGCAATCTTCCGTTTAGCCGAAAACTATTAGAAATCAAGACTCTAATGAATTAAACTCTTATCCAGGCACTTATTACTGACGACCCCTTTCAATGGCTTTACTTCCTATTCTTCGCTACCCGGATCCGCGCTTGCACAAAGTGGCCAAGCCGGTCGCCGAGGTCGATGACCGCATCCGTCAACTGGTGCGCGACATGGCCGACACCATGTACGACGCGCCGGGGGTGGGCCTGGCCGCAACCCAAGTCGACGTGCACGAGCGCGTGGTCGTCATCGACGTGTCTGAAGAAGGCAACCAGCTGCTGGTGCTGATCAACCCCGAGATCACCTGGCACAGCGACGACCACAAGATCTACGAAGAAGGCTGCCTGTCCGTGCCCGGCGTGTACGACGAAGTCGAGCGCGCCTCGCGCATTCGCTGCAAGGCGCTGGATATCGATGGCAAGCCGTTCGAGTTCGACGCCGACGGCCTCCTGGCGGTGTGCGTGCAGCACGAACTGGATCACCTTGAAGGCAAGGTGTTCGTCGAGTACCTGTCTTCGCTGAAGCAGAACCGCATCAAGACCAAGCTGAAAAAGGCCGAGCGCGAAGCGCTGCGCGCCTGATGCCCGTTTCCTTTCTTCTGGTCAGACCCCCATGCGCCTAGTTTTCGCCGGCACGCCGGAATTCGCCCGTATCGCCTTCGACGCCTTGCGGGCGGCGGGCCACGATATTCCCCTGGTCATGACGCAGCCCGACCGTCCCGCGGGGCGGGGGCTCAAGCTCACGCCCAGCCCGGTCAAGCAGGCCGCGCTGGATGCCGGCATTGACGTCGCCCAGCCGCGCAGCCTGCGCCTGGACGGTCGCTATCCCGACGAGGCTGCCCAGGCTCGCGAACTGCTCGAACGCGTGGCGCCCGACGTCATGGTGGTGGCGGCGTACGGCCTGATCCTGCCGCAATGGGTGCTGGACCTGCCGCGCCTGGGCTGCCTGAACATCCACGCCAGCCTGTTGCCGCGCTGGCGCGGCGCCGCGCCCATCCAGCGCGCCATCGAGGCGGGCGATGCCCGTACCGGCGTCACGATCATGCAGATGGATGCGGGCCTGGATACGGGCGACATGCTGCTGGAACGCGTGGTGCCCATTCATAACGACACCACGGCGGCGCAATTGCACGATGCCTTGGCCGTGGCCGGCGGCGAGGCCATCGTCGCCACGCTGGCCGCGCTGGAACAGGGTGGCCTGACGCCGGTTCGCCAGCCCGAGGACGGCGTGACCTACGCCGCCAAGCTGGACAAGGCCGAGGCGGCGCTCGATTGCAGCCAGCCTGCCGCCTTGTTGGCGCGCCGCGTGCGCGCGTTCAATCCCGTGCCAGGCGCCAGCATCCGCTTGCCCGGCCTGGATGACCCGGTGAAGGTGTGGCGCGCCCAGGCGCTGGACCAGGCCGCCACGGCCGCGCCGGGCAGTGTGCTGCGTGCGGATGCCCAGGGCATCGATATCGCGACTGGCGACGGCGTACTGCGCTTGCTGGAATTGCAGAAGGCCGGCGGCAAGCGTCAGCCCGTGGACGTGTTCGTGCGGGGCTGGCAGCCGGCCTGAGGAGGCTTGCGGGACCCGCAGCGCCGCGCGCCGCCGGTCCCCAGCACGTGTCCGGCTTTCAGCCCTGCGTGGCCAATAGATCCAGATACGCACCCGACAGCAACTGTTCGGGCTTGACTTGCAGGCTGGCCAGCAGCTCGTGGGCTTCGGCCATGCCGGCCTCGACGCTTTCGCCGTCGCGCAGCACCACTTCCAGTTCCAGGAAATCCCCCAGCCCTTCGACCCGGTCCAGATGGATGCGGGTGCGGCCTGTCATATGCAGCAGGCGTGTCTTGCGCACGCGGCCCGCAAGGCCATAGGCCAGCGTCAGGGTCTCGCGCAGGGTGTCCGGCGATGAGGTCGGCGAAATGACGTAGAAGCTTTCTTTCGGCCCGGTGGCGTCTGCGCGGCGATAGAAGATCAGCTCGCCGGTGCCGTCGGCAAAGACGCGCAGCTTGAGCCGGCCGTTGGGGCAGGCAAAGAACGTGTCATCCTGCACGATGGTGACGGGCGGCTTGCCGGACAGCGCCGCCGCCAGCGGCTCGACGGCGTCGACGCTGGAGATGCGGGCCTTGATTTCCACATTGCGTGCCATGCGGCTTTTCCTTGGCGGCGGTCGCGTCAGTCTGCCAGCGCAGGCAGGTCGGCGACGCGCAGGAACAATTCGTCGGGGCCGCGTTCGCGCAGCGCATCGACGTGGTTGTAGCCCCAGGCCACCGACGCCACCCGCACGCCGGCCTTGCGCGCGGCATCGATGTCGCGCATTTCGTCGCCCACCAGCAGAAAGCGTTCGGGCGCGGTGTCGTGGCGCTTGAGCAGCCGGTCGATCTTGGCCGGCTTGCCGAACAGGTCCGTGCCGCATTCGTAGTCGTCGAACAGGGCGACGGTATCGGGGCCCAGCACGCGCTGCACGTTCTCGAGCGAATTCGAGCTGACCACCGCCAGCCGCATGCCGGCGGCCTTCAGGCGCGCCAGCGCATCGGGAATGCCGTCGAACAGGTGAACGCTGGGGTCGATTTCCTGCATGAGCGTGCGCACGTGCGCCATGATCGCGGGCAGCTTCCACAGCGGAATGCCCAGGAACTTCAGGATTTCCGAGGCTTCGCGGTGACGCAGCTGATCGCGTTCAGCCGCGTCGATCTTGCGAAAGCCGTACTTGTCCGCGACCGTGTTCAGGATGGAATTGAACCAGGGCATGGTGTCTGCCAAGGTCCCGTCAAAATCAAAAGCTGCGATGTCGTATTTCAAGTAAGCAATCCGTTGCCGGTCTACATGGGGTGAAGCAGATACTGCACCACGGGGGCCAGGTCTTCAAGCGGCGGGGCGCCGGCCACCACGCGCTGCGCGTTGGTCCAGGGATACTCCAGCGCCAGCAGCCAGCCGAATACCGCCTCGGCATCGCCGGGCGGCAGCGTCACCATGGTCTCGATGGTGATGGTCAGGCGGTTGGCACGATAAGGGTCCGGCTGGAAGCCCCAGTCGTACCGGCCACAGCCCACGCGCACATTGCCGGTGGCCTTTTCCGTCATGCCGACAATCCAGTCGCAACGGTATTCCGGCAGGCACGCGTCGGCCTCGGGCCGGGCCAGGTAGAAGGTGTAGACGTTGTCGTAGGTCTGGCCGAACTTGCGCACCAGCGTATCAGTGATGGCCGGCAGGCCGTGCGATTCAGGGGGAAAGGCGATGGCCTGCGTGCGCAGGGCCATCTTCAGCACAGCCTGCGGGGCGAAGGCGCGCGCCATGTAGTGCGGGCGGTTTTCGTCCTTGGCGTGGAAGTAGTCACGCAATACAGACTCGGTGCAGGCGGGAGACAACGGGCCGGTGGACATTGCGAGGCTTTCCTTGGGACGGGTTGAGATGGGTCAGGCCTTCACCGGCTCGAACCATTTCGAGACGTTGGGCGGTTCGTAGATCGCGTAGCGGTCCAGCAGCGTGGCGGGGTCGCTTTCGACCACCAGCATGTCGCGGTGCTGGGGGCGCATGAAGGCTTCGTCGACCGCGTGGTCGACGAACTGCATCAGGGCGTCGTAGTAGCCGGCAATGTTCAGCAGCCCGCAGGGCTTCTGGTGCATGTTCAGCTGGGCCCACGTCCAGACTTCGAAGAATTCTTCCAGCGTGCCGGCGCCGCCGGGCAGCGCGATGAAGCCGTCGGCCTTGTCCATCATCATGGCCTTGCGCTCGTGCATGTTCTGCACCAGGTGCAGTTCGGTCAGGCCGCGGTGGGCCTGCTCTTTTTTCTGCAGCAGTTCGGGGATCACGCCGATCACGCGGCCGCCGCCGGCCAGCACTTCGTTGGCAATCACGCCCATGATGCCGACCACCGAACCGCCATACACCAGGCCCAGGTCACGCTTGACCAGTTCTCGGGCCAGCACACGGGCCTGTTCCAGGTACTCGGGGCGGGCGCCGGGGTTGGAGCCGCAATACACGCAGATGTTCTTCAGTGTCATATGACGCTATTTATAGCCTAGCCCGTTACAGATTGCGTCACGGGTCTTACGGGAAGCCGATAGTTTACGAGAAGCGTCGCCAGCAGTTTTTACCGAGGAAGCGAGGCCTGCAAACGGGGCCGTGGGCAATGTTTGGACACAGCATCTTTTCGAGCGGTAGGTAGACTGGATCGTTCGGAACGACTGGAAGTCCAGCGTCGTATGACCCACTCAAAAGGAGCTAACGATATGGAAAACACGACCCGCAACCGCGAAGCTGCACACCGCCCCTTCGAGATGGATGTGAAGGCGATCCGCGCCAAGGCGCGCCAGGACATCGAGTCCGGCGCGGTCACCGATACCTACCGCGCCGACCGCGAGCAAGTGCTCAAGCTGCTGAACGAAGCGCTGGCCACCGAAATCGTCTGTGTGCTGCGCTACAAGCGCCACTTCTTCATGGCCCGCGGCCTGAACGCCGAGCCGGTGGCCGCCGAATTCGCCGAGCACGCCACCCAGGAACAAGACCACGCCGACAAGCTGGCCGAACGCATCGTGCAGCTGGGCGGCGAGCCCAACCTGTCGCCCAAGGGCCTGCTTGAGCGCAGCCACTCCGAGTACGTCGAAGGCAAGACGCTCGAAGAGATGATCAAGGAAAACCTGATCGCCGAGCGCATCGCCATCGACAGCTATCGCAAGATGATCGAGTACATCGGCGAACAGGATTCGACCACGCGCCGCTTGCTCGAAGAGATCCTGGCGGTCGAGGAAGAGCACGCCGACGATATGTCGGACTTCCTGGCCAAGCACTAGTCGCGGGGCAGGATACGCCGGGCGGGACCGCCTGGTGTTCGCGCGGCGGGCATCCCGACGAGGGTTGTCCGCCGTTGACGTTTTCGGGCGTCAGCTTCCTTCAGCGCTGAGGGTGTGCCGCGTCGTGGCGGCGCGCCGCCGTGTCCAGCTGCGCATGATGCTGCTCGGCCCAGCGGTCCAGCGCCACCAGTGCCACGTTCAACGACCGGCCCAGTTCCGTCAGGTGGTAGCGCACGTGCGGCGGCACCGTGCGCAGGTCTTCGCGCCGCACCAGCCCGTGGCGTTCCAGCTCGCGCAGCGTCTGCGTCATGATCTTCTGCGAGATGCCGTCCAGCTTGCGCAGCAGTTCGCCGTTGCGCAGCGGGCCTTGCGCCAGCGCCGGCAGAATCAGCGGCACCCACTTTCCGGAAATCAATTCAAGCGCGCGGCGCGAGGGGCAGGCGGCGTCAAAGACGTCTGCCGGTGCGCGATGCGAGGAGGTTGCCATGGAAGCCTTCCTTTAGTTACCAAAAGGTGCGTACTTGTGCCTGGGTAACTATAGGTCCTAATCTGGCCGCTGGTTGATTCTTGGGAGGCCGCGATGGCCTGGTGGATCTTGCTGGCCGCGAGCGCGGTGGAAATCGTGATGGCGCTGGCGTTGAAGTATGCGGACGGGTGGACGCGGTTCTGGCCCAGCGCCATTGGCATTGCCGCGGCCCTGGGCAGCATCTTCCTGCTGACGCTGGCGATGCGGCACCTGCCCGCGGGCACGGCCTATGCGGTCTGGACCGGCATCGGCTCGGTCGGCATCACGGTGTTGGGGATCGTGCTGTTCGGCGATTCGCCGTCTGCCGCGCGCCTGGCATGCATTGCGCTGATCGTGGGCGGCGTGGCGGGCTTGAAGCTGCTGGAAGCGTAAGACGCAGCCGGCGGCCGTGGCCGCCGGCGGATCTTCACGTCAGATCGTCTCGGCCCAGAGGTCGTACTCGTCCGAGTCGGTGACGCGAGCGCGCACCAGATCACCGGGCTTGAGCACGCGGTCCGAGCTGACGTAGACGCAGCCGTCGATTTCCGGCGCGTCGGCGCTGCTGCGGCCCACGGCGCCGTCTTCGTCCACTTCGTCGATCAGCACGTCGATCTCGCGGCCGACCTTACGGGCCAGGCGCGCGGTCGAGATGGACTGCTGCAGTTCCATGAAGCGTTCCCAGCGGTCCTGCTTGACGTCGTCGGGCACCGGGTTGTCCAGCAGGTTCGCGGGCGCGCCTTCCACCGGCGAATACTGGAAACAGCCGACGCGGTCGAGCTGGGCCTCTTGCATCCAGTCCAGCAGGTACTGGAAGTCTTCCTCGGTTTCGCCGGGAAAACCGACGATGAAGGTCGAACGGATGGTCAGGTCCGGACAGATCTCGCGCCACTTCTTGATGCGGGCGAGCGTCTTGTCTTCAAAGGCCGGACGCTTCATGGCCTTCAGGATGCGCGGGCTGGCGTGCTGGAACGGAATGTCCAGGTAGGGCAGGATCTTGCCCTCGGCCATCAGCGGAATCACTTCGTCCACGTGCGGGTACGGATACACGTAGTGCAGGCGCGTCCAGACGCCCATGTCGGACAAGGCCATACAGAGCTCGGTCATGCGGGTGCGCACGGGCCGGCCGTTCCAGAAGCCGCTGCGGAACTTCACGTCCACGCCGTAGGCGCTGGTGTCCTGCGAGATCACCAGCAGTTCCTTCACGCCGGCCTTGACCAGGCGCTCGGCTTCGCTGAGCACGTCGCCCACGGGCCGGCTGACCAGGTCGCCGCGCATCGACGGGATGATGCAGAAGCTGCAGCGGTGATTGCAGCCTTCGGAGATCTTCAGGTAGGCGTAGTGGCGCGGCGTGAGCTTGACGCCCTGCGGCGGCACCAGGTCCAGGTAGGGGTTGTGGTCTTTCTTGGGCGGGGCGGCATCGTGCACGGCCCGCACCACTTCTTCGTACTGCTGCGGTCCGGTCACGGACAGCACGCTGGGGTGCACCTTGCGGATCACCGATTCCTCGACGCCCATGCAGCCGGTGACGATGACCTTGCCGTTCTCGGCCAGCGCTTCGCCAATGGCTTCGAGCGATTCGGCCTTGGCGCTGTCGATGAAGCCACAGGTGTTGACCACGACGACGTCGGCGTCGTTGTATTCGGGCGTGACTTCGTACCCTTCGGTGCGCAGTTGGGTCAGGATGCGTTCGGAGTCGACCAGGGCTTTGGGACAGCCCAGGCTGACAAAGCCGACTTTGGGGGAAGACATGGAATACCTCGGTGGGCGCTAGCCGGCGCCAGTGATCAAATACTGCGCAATTTTAGCGCGGCAGGGCGGGGGGCCGTTATTTTAGCGGGTCGTCGGGCGAGATGCCGGATTTCATGTGTCCCCAATATGCGGTCGGCCGGCGCGGCAGCCAGGCCATTGCGCAGCCTTGCTGCCCTGCGCCGCTCAGGAACCGCTGCGGCGATACAACGCCAAGGTGCCGGCCAGCCCGATCATCAGCGTGCCGCAGACGCGGTTCAGCCAGCGCAGGCCCGACCCCTGGAATGCCCGCACCAATTGGGCACCCAGCGTGGCATAGGCCAGCATGGTCGCCAGGTTCATCAGCGCCAGTACGCAAGCCACGGTCAGGTATTGCGGCAACAAGGGCGCCTGGGTATTGATGAACTGCGGCAGGAACGCCGACATGAACAGCAGCAATTTCGGATTGGTGATCGCGACTACGAAGCTGCGCAGGCCCAGTTTCAGGCCGTCGGGCCGGGCGGCGTCCGGCGCGGCGGCGGGCATGACCAGCGCGGCGTCCGATCGCAACATTTTCCAGCCGAGGTAGGCCAGGTAGGCCGCGCCCGCCCACTTCAGGAGGTGGAAGGCGACTTCGGAGGCCGCCAGTACCACCCCCAGCCCGGACGCCACCGCGCCCACCATGATCAGGTCCGCCATGATGGCGCCGCCCATGCCCCAGCAGGCGGTGCGCACGCCGTGGCGCGAGCCGTTGCTCATCGCAAGCAGGACGGTCGGGCCGGGCGTCACGATGGCGACGGCCGAGGCCAGGATGAACAGCAGCAGCGTGGCGGTGGACATGGCGGGCTCCGTGGCAAGCGGCCAGTGTGACGTGGGCGGGGCGCTTCGTCCAGGGGCGCGCGGCTTGCCGCCAACCGGACAGCCGGCGCGCCTGGCCGCGTGTTCTCCAGGGTGCACGGGCCGCGCCGGGCTACCATAGCGGTCTTATCCTCTGATTTCCTGCCATGTCCACGCGTTCCGACACCCCCCATCTCGCCCCGCCGCTTTCCGCCGTCCTGCTTTCCAGCGCGGGGGTGGTCGAGGATGTCCTGGACGGCCGGTCCCTGACCGACGCGCTGATCGACGTCGATTCGGCCTTGCGGCCCGCCACCCAGGCGGTGTCGTTCCATGCCATGCGCTACCTGGGCTGGGCCGACGCGGTGGGCCGAGAGCTGGTGCAGCGCTACCCCAACGTGCTGTTTGAATCCCTGTTGCTGGTGTCACTGACCCTGCTCAAGGCCGAGGGTGATGCCGCGGCGGCCATGCCGGGCATGCCGGTCTACGCGCCGCACACGGTGGTGGACCAGGCCGTGACGGCCGCGTCCAATACGCGCAGCCTGGCCTCGTTCAAGGGCCTGCTCAACGCCTGCCTGCGCCGCTTCCTGCGCGAGCGGGCGGCGCTGGACGCCGCCGTGGCGGACAGCCTCGAGGCCCAGTGGAACCACCCGGGCTGGTGGGTCAAGCAACTGCGCGTGGCCTACCCGCAGCAATGGCAGGCGATTTTGCAGTCGGCCAACGTGCCGGCGCCGCTGACCCTGCGCGTGAACCGCCGCCGCGCCAGCCGCGAGCAGGTGCTGGCGGCTTTCGAGGCGGCAGGTCTGGCGGCCGATCCCGTGGGCGTGGCCGGCGTGGTGCTGGCTTCGCCCAAGCCTGTGACCCAGCTGCCCGGCTTTGCCGAAGGCTGGTGGTCGGTGCAGGACGCCGGCGCGCAACGCGCCGCGGAACTGCTGGCGCCCGCCGACGGCATGCGCGTGCTGGACGCCTGCTCGGCGCCCGGCGGCAAGACCGCTCATCTGCTGGAACTGGCCGATATCGACTTGCTGGCCCTGGATGCCGACGCCGATCGCCTGGTGCGGGTTGGCCAGAACCTGGACCGCCTGGGCCTGTCGGGCGACCGCGTGCGCCTGCAGGCGGCCGACGCCGCCGACCTGGACGCCTGGTGGGACGGCAAGCCCTTCGACGCCGTGCTGGCCGACGTGCCCTGCACCGCGTCCGGCATCGTGCGGCGCCACCCGGACATCCGCTGGCTGCGCCGAGAAAACGACGTGCGCCGCACCGCCACCTTGCAGGCCAGGATCCTGGACGCGCTGTGGGCGACCGTGGCGCCGGGCGGCCGCCTGCTCTATGTGACGTGCTCGGTCTTCCCGATCGAAGGCGCGCGCCAGGCGCTGGAATTCCTGCAGCGCCACCCCGAGGCCCAGCGGCTGGACGCGCCCGGCCAATTGCTGCCAGTTGCGGTCGATGCAACACCTGCGGAGCAACACGACGGGTTTTTCTACGCCTTGTTTGCCAAGGCGTCCTGAATCGCCAAGA
Source organism: Achromobacter sp. DH1f (assembly GCF_000633435.1). NCBI lineage: Bacteria > Pseudomonadati > Pseudomonadota > Betaproteobacteria > Burkholderiales > Alcaligenaceae > Achromobacter > Achromobacter sp. DH1f. The sequence goes on from NZ_AYMF01000043.1 coordinate 65,438, forward strand.
ATAGGGGCATGACAGGGTTTCGGTGTCGTATGTCCATCATTTCACGCTTATTTCTGGGGTTGTTGTTCGTATCTGCCTTGCTTTCGTTTGCGCCGGTCGGCCAGGCGCATGCGGCCGAACCGAAAGTCGTGCGCGTCGAACCGGTGCTGCGCGGCGACAAGCTTGAAATCGACGCCGATATCCAATTCGAACTGAACCAGCAACTGCGCGACGCCGCCCAGCGCGGCGTGCCGCTGTATTTCACCGCCGACGTCACCATCACGCGCGAGCGCTGGTGGTGGTTCGACAAATCCCTGGTGGACACCTCGCGCACCTGGCGGGTGATCTACAACGCGCTGACCCGCCAATGGCGGGCCGGGGTCGGCGAGCTGTCCTTCCCGGTGGCCTCGCTGGACGACGCCATGAGCGTCATCCGCCACGTACGCAATTGGCAGGTCGCCGATGCCGATGATTTCGACGAAGGCGTGGTCTATGGCGGCCAATTGCGGCTGCGGCTGGATACCTCGCTGTTGCCCCGGCCATTCCAGGTCAATGCCCTGAACAGCAGTTCGTGGGCCCAAGGCACGCCGTGGACGGACTTCTCGTTCTCGCTCGGCGACAAGGAGAAAGACCCCTCATGAGGCTGCTGCTTCGGCTGGCCCTGATGGTCGGCGCCGTGAGCGGCCTGGCATTGCTGGGCCTGTTGGCATGGTCCACCGGCAATGCCTCGCGCTTTGCCCGCTATTACGACATCCTGCTGGTCCTGAACGGCATCTTTGCCCTGGCGTTGTTCGTCTGGGTGGTGGCGCTGACGGTCCGGCTGGCCCGGCAGATCCGGCGACGCCAGTTCGGCGCCCGGCTCACGGCCCGGTTTTCCCTGGCGTTCGCCCTGATCGGCGTGGTGCCCGGCGCCCTGATCTATACGGTCTCGGTGCAGTTCATGTCGCGCTCGATCGAATCCTGGTTCAACGTGCGGGTCGATACCGCCCTTGAGGCCGGCCTGAACCTGGGCCGGGCGGCGCTGGATTCCCTGTTGGCCGACCTGGACGCCCGGGCGCGGTCCATGGCGGCCGAACTGAACCGCAATTCCGATACCGGCGTGACCCTGGCGCTGACGCGCCTGCGCGAAGCCAATGGCGTACAGGAAGCCATGGTGTTCACCGGCAGCGGCCGCATGGTGGCGTTTTCGACCAGCCAATATGGCCAGTTGCTGCCCGCCATGCCCCCGCCCACCGTCATGAATCAGCTGCGCCTGTCGCGCGGCTATTCGGCCGCCGAGGCCGACGACCCCGTCAAGCCCGGCATGGACGGCGGCCTGCACCTGCGGGTCGTGATTCCCCTGACGGGGCCCGACCGCTACGACAACCTGCTGGGCGCAGCGTCCGAACCCCGCTGGCTGCAGCTGCTGCAGCCGGTGCCCGAGCAGATCGCGCACAACGCCAACCTGGTGCAGCAGGGCTTTCGCGACTACCAGGAACTGGCCCTGTCGCGGCTGGGCCTGCGCAAGCTCTACGGCATCACGCTGACCCTGGCGCTGCTGCTGGCGGCGTTCGGCGCCATTGCCGTGGCCCTGTCGCTGTCCAAGCGTCTGGTGCGCCCGCTGCTCAGCCTGGCCGGCGGCACCCAGGCGGTGGGCGTGGGCGACTACCGCCCGCTGCCCGAGCCGCCCGAGCGCGACGAAGTCGGCCAGCTCACCCGGTCGTTCAACGCCATGACGCGCCAGCTCGACGAAGCCCGCCGCATGGTCGAAAGCAACCGCCAGCAGCTCGAACGCTCCAACGTCTACCTGGAAAGCGTGCTGTCCAATCTGTCTTCCGGGGTGCTGGTGTTTGACGAGTCGTTCCGCGTCACCACCGTCAACCAGGGCGCGCAGACCATTTTGCAGGCCGATCTGCGGTCGGTGATCGGGCGGCCCCTGGAAACGGTGGACGGCATGCTCGAATTTGCGAACATCGTGCGCCAGGCGTTTTCCACCCACGCGGCGGTCGGGTCCGAGCGCCAGCACTGGCAGCAGCAGTTCGAGATCGCGCCCAAGCAGGGCGATACCCCCAATGGTCCGCAGCCCCTGACGCTGCTGGCGCGCGGGACCCACCTGCGGGTGGACGGCCGCGGCAATGGCTATCTGGTCGTGTTCGACGACATCACCGAGGTCATTTCGGCCAACCGCACCGTCGCCTGGGGCGAGGTCGCGCGCCGCCTGGCCCACGAGATCAAGAACCCGCTGACCCCCATCCAGCTGTCGGCCGAGCGCCTGGCCATGAAGCTGGAAGGCAAGCTGCAGCCCGCCGAGGCCCAGATCGTCGAGCGTTCCACCAACACCATCGTCAACCAGGTGGCCTCGCTCAAGCAGATGGTCGATGACTTCCGCGAATACGCCCGCACGCCGCCCGCAGTGATGCAACGCATCGATTTCAATGCCCTGGTGGCGGACGTGCTGTCGCTGTACGGCTGGGACCCCGAGGGCGGCGCGTCCGCCCGCGTGGCCGGCAAGGCCTTGAACCTGGACGTCACCCTGGGCCCGGACCTGCCGGCCATCGAAGGCGACCCGACCCAGCTGCGCCAGGTGATCCACAACCTCTTGTCCAATGCCCGCGACGCCATCGCCGAGAAGGGCGGGGAGGGCCGCGTCAGCGTCACGACCCAGCTGATGCGCAGTGAACAGCCGGACCGCGCCGACCAGCAGGCCCTGCGCTTCACGGTGGCCGACACCGGCCCGGGCTTCCCGCCCCAGGTGATGCAGCGGGCCTTCGAGCCCTACGTAACCACCAAGTCCCACGGGACTGGGTTAGGATTGGCAATCGTACGCAAGATTGTGGAAGAGCATGGCGGGCGAATCGACCTTGCGAACCGCAAGGAAGGGGGCGCGCGGATTTCCATCTTGTTGACCCGGCTTGCAGCCGGGGCCGATACTATGGACGCGACCGCGCAAGAAAAGGATAATGCGGCTACGCAATAGGTGGATGCTTTATGGCCAGAATTCTGGTGGTTGACGACGAAGTCGGTATTCGCGAGCTTTTGTCGGAAATCCTTTACGACGAAGGACACACGGTCGAATTGGCCGAAAACGCGGCGCAAGCGCGCGCCGCGCGCCTTCGCATGCGTCCCGATCTGGTGTTGCTGGACATCTGGATGCCCGACACCGATGGCGTGAGCCTGCTCAAGGAGTGGGGCTCGCAGGGCCTGCTGGACATGCCCGTCATCATGATGAGCGGCCACGCCACCATCGATACGGCGGTCGAGGCCACCCGCATTGGTGCGATGGACTTCCTGGAAAAGCCCATTACGCTGCAGCGTCTGCTCAAGACCGTGGCCGCGGGCCTGGCCCGGGGCCGGGCGCCGCATCCGGCGCCGGCCACGGCGCCGGCCATGGCCAGCGCTGCCGTGGCGCTCGAAGACGAACTCGATCCGCCGGTGCTGTCGGCAGCCCCGTCCAACGAAGTCCCGGTCACCGCCAACGGCCAACTGGGCAGCATCTCGCTGGACCAGCCGCTGCGCGAGGCCCGCGACGAATTCGAACGCATCTACTTCGAATACCACCTGGTCCGCGAAAGCCACAGCATGACGCGGGTGTCCGAACGCACCGGCCTCGAACGTACCCATCTTTACCGCAAGCTCAAGCAATTGGGCATTGAATCCGCCCGCAAGCGGGGCGCATGAAGATCCTCATCATGGGCGCTGGTCGCGTAGGCACCAGCGTGGCCGAGAACCTGGTGTCGGAACAGAACGACATCACGGTCATCGACTCGGACCCGGCCCAGCTCCAGTACCTGCAAGAACACTTTGACCTGCGGGTCGTCCATGGCGACGGCTCGCAGGTGTCGGTGCTGGAAGCGGCCGGCGCTGCCGACACCGACCTCTTGATCGCCTGTGCCGCGTCCGACGCGGCCAATATGGTGGCCTGCAAGATCGCACGGCAGCTGTTCAACATTCCCCGCCGCATAGCCCGCATCCGCTCGGCCGAATTCCCTGAACACCCTGAACTGATGAGCGAAGAGGGCTTCTGCATCGACGCCATCATCAGCCCCGAGCGCAGCGTCACCACCTACCTGCACAGCCTGATCGAATTCCCCGAAGCGTTGCAGGTTGTGGAATTCGCCGAGGGCCGGGTCAGCGTCGTGACCGTCCGGGTCGGCCATGGCAGCCCCATGGCGCACCATCCCGTGGACAAGCTGCGCGAAGTCTGGCCCGACGTCACCGCGCGTGTGATCGACGTGCTGCGCGGCGGCCGGCCGCTGCGGGCCGGGTCCGGTACCGTCATCGCGCCCGGCGACGAAGTCGTGCTGGTGGTCGATACTCGCCACGCCCGCCGCGCCGTGCGCCAGCTGCGCGAGGCCGAAAAGGCCGTGCGCCGCGTGATGATCGCCGGTGGCGGCAACATCGGCCTGCGGCTGGCGCGCGCGCTGGCCGAAGAAAACTACAGCGTGCGCATCATCGAGCGCGACCTCAAGCGCTGCGAATACCTGGCCACGCAATTGCCCGACAGCGTGCTGGTGCTGCACGGCAGCGGCACCGACGAGGCCCTGCTCGAGCGCGAAAACATCGAAGACATGGACACCTGGCTGGCGCTGACCAGCGACGACGAAGACAACATCATGTCGTCGTTGCTGGCCAAGCGGCTGGGGGCGCGCAAGGTGATCGCGCTAATCAACCGCCAGGCCTATGGCGAACTGATGCAGGGCAGCCATATCGACATCGCCGTGTCGCCGTCGCAGGCGACCATGAGCGAGCTGCTGCGCCACGTGCGCCGCGGCGATGTGGCGGCGGTGCACCGGCTGCGCCAGGGCGTGGCCGAGGCGCTCGAGGCCATCGCCCACGGCGACCGCTCCACGTCGAAAGTGGTGGGCCGGCGGGTCGGCGACATCAGCCTGCCCAAGGGTGCCAGCATCGGCGCCCTGGTGCGCGAAGACGAAATCATCCTGCCCGATGCCGATACCGTGATCGAAACCGACGACCACGTCATCGTCTTCGTGCCCTCGCGCAAGCAGATGCCGCGCGTGGAAAAGCTGTTCCAAGTGTCGGCGTCGTTCTTCTGATGAACCCGCACGCCACCCTCTGCCGCAGGCCCGGGGCGGCTGGATAACTCCTATGAAGCGTGTCCTGGCCACTCTGCATATCCTGGGCCTGACCATGGTGATGTTCGCCCTCACCATGCTCATTCCGCTGGTGGTCGCCTATGTGGGCGGCGATGCGGCGCGTGACGCCTTCCTGCATGGCTTCCTGATTTCCATCGGCATCGGCGGGGTGCTGGCCGCGGCGACGCGGCGCGCGCGCAGCGAGCTGCGGGCCCGCGACGGCTTCGTGCTGGTGTCAGCCGTGTGGGCCGGCCTGCCGCTGCTGGCGGCGATACCGCTGCTGCTCTATTTCCACCGCGCCGGCCTGCCGCTGTCGTTCACCGGGGCGTATTTCGAGGCCATGTCGGGGCTGACCACCACCGGCGCCACCGTGCTGACCAACCTGGACGCGCTGCCTGCGTCGATCAACCTGTGGCGGGCGACGCTTGTCTGGATCGGGGGCATGGGCATCCTGGTGCTGGCGGTGGCGATTCTGCCGCTGCTGGGCGTGGGCGGCCACCAGGTGGTGCGGGCCGAAACGCCCGGCCCCATGAAAGACGAACGGCTGACGCCGCGCATCGCCAGCACGGCCAAGGCCTTGTACGCGGTGTACTTTGCGTTTTCGATCCTGTGCCTGCTGGCGTACCGCGCGGTCGGCCTGTCGTGGTTCGAGGCCTGGTGCCACATGGCCACCACCATGGGCCTGGGCGGGTTTTCCACCTGGGACGACGGTTTCGCGCATTTCGATTCGGTCGCGGTCGAAATGGTGGCCATGGTGTTCATGCTGATCGCCGGCATCAACTTCGCCACCCACTTCAATGCCTTTCGCCAGCGCAGCCCGCGGGCCTACCTGCGTTGCCCCGAGGCGATTCCGTACCTGGTCGTGGTGTTGGGCGTGGGGCTGGTGATTTCGGTGTTCCTGTACGTTAAGGGCGTGTACCAGGAACCCCTGGAAGCGCTGCGCTACGGCATGTTCAACACCATTTCCATGGCCACCACCACGGGCTACGCCAACACCGATTTCGCCCAGTGGCCGCTGTTCGCGCCGTTGACCATGCTGCTGCTGTCGGGCTTTGCCACGTCGGCGGGGTCGACCGGGGGCGGCATCAAGATGATCCGGGCCATCCTGCTGGTCAAGCAGGCGCGCAACGAGCTGGTAACAATGTTGCATCCGCACGCGGTCAGCCCGGTGCGGATCAATGGCCGGGCGGTCGAAGCCCGGACGATGTCGTCGGTGCTGGCTTTCATGCTGTTCTACGGCCTGTCCATCGCCGTCTTCACCAGCCTGCTGCTCCTGTCCGGGCTGGACCCCATCACGGCCTTCTCGGCCGTTTTCGCCAGCGTCAACAATACCGGCCCGGGTTTGGGTCCGGTCGGCCCAATGGGCAATTTCGCGGTGCTGTCGGACTTCCAGATCTGGGTCTGCACGTTCGCGATGCTGATCGGACGGTTGGAACTGCTGACCGTCCTGGTCTTGTTCACCCCCATCTTCTGGCGGAAGTAGGGGCCCCCACGCTGCAGCCGCTGCGCGGCTTTGCTGCCCCCTGAGGGGGTTACCCGGCCTTCGGGCGGCCGGGCGTCCGGGTGGCTATTCTTGCGGATAAATTTTGTGCGGGTAAACCCTAGCAAGGGTTATCCCGCCCGCGGCCAAAAGCCCCATCCAGACTGCGATTTCGGGCGCCATCGGCCGGAAAGCCCCATCGTTTCTAGCTTGTGAGTGCTTGCTCACTTTGTTCTAGAGGGCAAAACCGAATGCTTCGTGATGTTGCACACAAATGTCACTATTTTCAATCGTTTTGCCACAAACATGCGGCTATTATGCGTTCACAAGCCGCCGTCTAGTGCCCCCCGGGAAGTTGCCGGGCTTCAAGGTCGAACGGCGCACCCCCTCATCACACATTGAAGGAGTCCGAGATGGAACAGATCCCGTTCATTTCGTCGGCCCCCAACACCCTGGGCATCGAACTCGAGCTGCAACTGATCGACCCCCGCAGTTTTGACCTCACCGCAGCTTCGGACGAGCTGCTGGCCCAGATGGCCAACCACCCCATCGCCGACCGCGTCAAACCGGAAATCACGCGGTCCATGATTGAACTGAATTCCTCGGTGCACGAGCACCCGATGGGCCTGTTGGCCGAAATGCGCGAAATGCGCGACGCCCTGGTCGAAGCGGCCGATGCCGTCGGCGTTTCGGTGGCGGGCGGCGGCGCTCACCCCTTCATGCGCTGGCAAGAGCGCTCTATCTCGGATACCCCGCGCTTCCAGTACTTGGCAGAAATGTATGGTTACCTGGCGCGTCAATTTACGGTCTTCGGCCAGCACATCCATCTGGGCGTGAAAAGCGGCGACGACGCCATCAAGCTGCTGCGCCGGCTGTCGCCCTATGTGCCGCACTTTATCGCGCTGTCGGCCTCGTCACCGTATTGCGAAGGCGTGGATACCCTGTTCTCGTGCTCGCGCCTGAATGCCGTCAACAGCTTCCCGCTGGCCGGCCACATGCCGCCCGAGGTCAAGGACTGGTATCAGTTTGAGGCCCACCTGTCGCAGCTGCGCGCCTATGGCCTGGCCGAGAGCATCAAGGACCTGTACTGGGACATCCGCCCCAAGCCCGAATTCGGCACGGTGGAAATCCGCGTTTGCGACACGCCGCTGACCGTCGAACGCGCTTGCCAGATCGCCGCCTTCGCCCAGGCGCTGGCGGTGCTGCTGATGCGCGAGGACGATCCCAGCGACAAGGCTTGGCTGTCCTACCGCAGCAACCACTTCCAGGCCTGCCGCTTTGGCCTGCAGGGCAGCTACGTCACGCCGGACGGCCAGCGTACCCGCCTGATGGACCACCTGCGCGCGCTGTTCCAGCGGCTGATGCCGGTGGCCGAAGAACTGGGCACGGGCGACATGATTGCCGCGCTGCGCGACGAAGCCATGCGCAGCGGCAACGATGCGCGCTGGCTGCGCAGCCAGTTCCATCGCCTGCGTGATCTGCCGTTGGTGGTGGAATCGATGTCGCACGCCTGGCGTGGCGAGGCGCCCCAGGCCGCCGCGCCGGCCGAGCCGACCGCGGTGTTGCGGCGGCGCATCCGGGCCAACTCCGAACCCATGCAGCCCCTCTCGGCCGCGGAGCCGGGCGTGACGGCACCCTTGCCGGAACGCCTGCACTAGGGAAAAGGCCAACAGAATGGCCAGGTAAGAAAAGGGCCGCCGAGGGGCGGCCCTGTTACTTGTGGGCTCAGGGCGTGCTGCGCTGGCGGCCGCCGATGGCGCTGACCGACAGCCGGGTTTCTCCCGCGATGCCGCGATGGGTCGCGGCGCGCCAGGCATGGCCATAGGCGACTTCGATGCTCAGGGCGATCACGCCGTCGGGCCGGCGCTGCGCTTCCAGTGCCGCGCACAGGCGCTGCTGCCAATCGCGTCCGACCAGGCCGCCGCGGCGGCCTTCTGCCGGGTTGCCGCCCAGGGCGCGCACGTCCTGCAGCAGTTTTTCAGGGGTGCGGTAGGTCAGGGTCAGGATTTCCTGGTCCATCACCGGGTCCGCGAAACCGTTCTCGACCAGCAGGTCGCCAAAGTCATGCATGTCCACGAAGGCCGGCGTGGCGGTGCGCAGGCCGGCATCGGTCAGCGCCTGCCGCAGCTCGCGCAGCGTGGCAGGCCCCAGACAGGAAAACATGGCCAGTCCGCCCACTTTCAGGATGCGGCGCCATTCGGCCAGCACGGCATGCGGTTCGCGATGCCAATGCAGCGCCAGGTTGGACCACACCAGTTCCAGCGATTCCGGTGCCAGGCCGGTTGCGGCCAGGTCGGCATTGACGAAGCCGACGGCCGGGCCACGCCGGGCCAGCTTGCCGATCCAGGCGGTCAGGCCGGCGGGGGCGTGGCGCTTGCGGGCGATGTCCAGCAAGGCCTCGCAGTTGTCCAGTCCGGTGTAGGCGGCGTCGGCATAGCGTTCGCGCAGCAGGGGCAGGTTGTCGCCCGCGCCGCAGCCGGCATCCAGCATGGCCTGCGGCTGCACGCGGATGTATTGCAACCGGCCGAGCATGCGCCGGGCGACCTCGCCATAGAGGAATTGCGCGTCGGACAGGTCGCCGCGGCGGGCGAACTGGCGCGGCACATCGGCGGCAACGAGGGGAAGCGAAGGCGGGGTGGCGGGTGCTGGCAGGGACATTTCGGTCGCGCCCGGGCCTGCGGCGCGGGGCGGATCATGATTTCATGGGGGATGACAGACATTATTGCGCATCCCAGCGGCCACCGCCGATTGTCCCTACTGGCCATGGGGCGGGGGCTGCTCGCCAGGGTGCCTGGCGATTGCCCGCTGTGCGGGGCGCGGGTGCGTGGTGCCAGGCTGTGCGAAGGGTGCGAGACAGACCTGGCCATCGATCCGCGAACGCCTCGTTGTCGGCGCTGCGCATTGCGGTTGGGCCTGACTGCGCCGCATTGCACGGCCTGCCTGGCGATGCCGCGGGCCTTCGCGCGGACGATCGCGGCGTTCGACTACGAACCGCCGGCCGATGCGCTGGTCAGCCAGTTGAAGACCCAGTTGCGGCTCAGCGCGGCGCCGGTGCTGGCGCACTTGTTGGCGCAGGCGGTGCGGCGCCACGGGGCGTTGCCGCCAGGCCTGTTGCTGGTGCCGGTGCCTGCCAGTCGGGCGTCGCTGCGCCGCCGCGGCATGAACCCGGCGGCAGAGATCGCGCGCGGCCTGGCCGCGCAGTTGATGCTGCCGCTGGCGTGCACCGCGCTCAGGCGCCGCCGCGAGACGCCCCGGCAGACGGCGCTGGGGCGGCATGCCCGGGTGCGAGGGGCGACGGGGGCGTTTCATTGCGTGCGAAATCTGGCCGGGCGCCATGTCGGGCTGGTGGACGACGTGATGACCACCGGCAGCACGGTGCACGCGGCGGCCAAGGCGTTGCGGGCGGCGGGAGCGGTCAGCGTGACGGTGCTGGTGGTGGCGCGGACGCCGCGGGCGCCTGGGTAAATCGGCGACAATCCGCCATGCGCGGCCCGTGTGGGCCGCAAGTCTTTCAACGTTTTCGGCCCTATTGCGATGTTCCACGTCATCCTCGTCTGCCCCGAGATTCCGCCCAATACGGGCAACGCTATCCGCCTGTGCGCCAATACGGGCGCGCAATTGCACCTGGTGCGCCCGCTGGGGTTCGAGCTGGACGACGCCCGCATGCGGCGGGCCGGGCTGGATTACCACGAGTGGCAGCCGGTGCGGGTGCACGATACGTTGCAAGAGGCGCTGCAGGATACGGGGGCACAGGCGTCGCATATCTATGCGTTGACGACGCAGGCGCAGCGCAGCGTGGGGGATGTGCGGTTCGAGCCGGGGGATGTGTTTGTGTTCGGGCGGGAGACCGCGGGGTTGTCGGATGAACACCAGGCGATGTTTGCGCCGCAGCAGCGGTTGCGGTTGCCGATGCGGGCGGGGCAGCGGAGCTTGAATCTTTCTAATGCGGTGGCGGTTACTGTGTTTGAGGCTTGGAGGCAGCAGGGATATGAGGGTGGGGTTTGAGTTTTTGTGAGCTTGAGGTGGTTTTTTTTGCGTCGGTTTGAGTTCTTGAGTCGCGCGTGACGGGGCAGGCGG
>NZ_AYMF01000044.1:0-732 GCF_000633435.1 Achromobacter sp. DH1f
GACGCTGACACTGCAAATGCGAGGCCAATGGGAAGCCGGCAAAGTGGCAAGTTCGAATCGCACCGGCATTCTTTTGCGCTTACGCCTGGCGGTTGGACAGGCGGCGGCGGTGGATCGAATGGCTTTATGGTGATGGGGGCCGGCAGCGGTGGGGTTGTGGACCCTACAGGCGGATCTGAAACCCGCCCAATCAATGTCGCATTTCTCCCTCGAATTCATGCCTGATTTCATACGTGTATCCGAGGTGGATACGCGGTGTTCGCAGGCCGCGTTTCGCTCCCGCCGGTGGCCAGGGTGGTCAGCCCTTCGCCGAGGTTTCGCACGGCAAGTACCGTTCCGCCTGCCGCGTTGGCGTTGCCGCTTCTGTCGAGCGTTGCCGCGTTCTGGCCGTGGGCGTGGCTCTGGATGGCGCCAGCCTGGCGCGAAGCCAACGGCCTCGCATTTGCAGTGAAGGTGACGCTACGCGTGAATTCTCGGGTGGTACGCGGTGTTCACGGGGCGGGTTTCGTTGGACGACCGGGTAGCACGCGCCGAGTCGAAACTAACAGATGACGTACCGGCTGTCGCCCCAGAGGGAATGCTATAGCTCACACCGAAGTCCGAATCCGCCATTGCCCCAGCAGAGCTTGCCGACGAGGAACTTCTGACCACAAAGCCCACGCTACCCAATATGCGCTGAAGGGCATCCAGTTGCTTACTCGCCATCACCCGCGCATTTGCAGTGTCAGCGTC
>NZ_AYMF01000045.1:0-808 GCF_000633435.1 Achromobacter sp. DH1f
CGCATTTGCAGTGCAAATTACATTTCTAGGAAAAAACCATGCAAAAAGAAGTCTTCCAAGCCGACGACAACGGCTTGTTCCTGTATCAAACCCTCGCCAACGAGCTGGCGCTGACGCCCGGCAAGTTCAACATCCCCTTCGGCGCTCACGAAGACGCGCCGCCGCAGCCGGCACAAGGCCAATGGCCGCGGCGCGTCGGGGATGCTTGGACGATGGTCGAGGACTATCGCACCACGCCGTTGTGGGTGGTGGAGTCGGGGGCGCCGTATTCGATCGGCGCCGAGCATGCCGGCGTTGACGGCAACGTCAGCTATCCCGGTTGGAGACCGCTGCCGGCGTGGCTGACCGAAGTGGCGCCCAAGCCGCCGGCCTCGCAGCCGGTTGCAGCCGCCTAGGCCTTACGCCGCCAAGGCAAGCGCGTCGAGTTCGCCCTCGCGTTCACGGCGCATTTCCTCCAGTTGGCGCCGGCCCAGCGGACTGCGGGTCAGTTTCTGCGCCAGCTCCCGCCCGTGAGGGTGGTAGTAGCGCAGCAGCATCCGGGTATCGACGTTGCCGTTGACCTTCGCCAGTTCGTGGATCGCGAACACGGAGGCCATCTGCGACGTGCCTTCATGGCGCAGGTCATGGAACCGCAGATCGCGAAAATACGCGGTGTTCGGGCGCCGGCCGTACTGGCGGCACATGGACTCGTAGCGCAGGCGGGCGCGGCGTCGGGCCCTGATGAAAGCGCGGGTGACCGAGCCTGGCTGCATCGTGAAGATGCGGCCGCGCATCGGCCTGCCGGTGACCCAGCGCCGCAGCGCCTCGC
>NZ_AYMF01000046.1:0-18532 GCF_000633435.1 Achromobacter sp. DH1f
AATGCCCTCGATGGCCTGGCCGGTCTGGTTCAGCGTGGTGTTCACCACCGACACGATGTCCGGATAGCCGATGGCCACCGCCAGGGAACTGTTCTTCAACAGGTTCAGGTACTGGCTGGTCATGGGCGGGATGATGACGCGCAGCGCTTGCGGCAACACCACCAGGCGCAGCGCCAGGGGCCGGCGCAGGCCCAGCGCACCCGCGGCTTCCCATTGGCCGTTGCCGACCGCCTGGATGCCCGAGCGCACGACTTCGGCGATGAAGGCGGCGGTGTAGATCACCAGGCCCAGCAGCAGGGCGGCGAATTCGGGCGTCAGGGTCAGCCCGCCCGAGAAGTTGAAGCCCTTCAGTTCGGGCATGTCCAGCGTCAGCGAGGCGCCGCTGGCCAGCCAGCCCACGACCGGCAGGCCGATCAACAGGCCGATGGCGAAGCGTCCCAGCGGAAACGGCCGGCCAGTGGCTTCCTGGCGCTGTTTGCCCCAGTGGCCCAGGAACAGAATGGCGACAATCGCCAGGCCCAGTCCGCCCAGCACCCCATCCAGCGAGGCGCCTTCCAGCCCTGGCACCTTCAGGCCGCGGTTGGAAATGAACACGCCCGGCAGCGGATGGTGCGCCTGGCGCGGGCCGGGCATGTTCTCGGTAATGAGCGCGTACCAGAAGAACAGCTGCAACAGCAGCGGCACGTTGCGCATGACTTCGACGTAGATCGAGGCCAGGCGGGCCACCAGCCAGTTCCTGGACAGGCGGCCCACGCCGATCAGCACCCCCAGCGCGGTGGCCGCGACCAGGGCGATCAGGCCGACGCGCAGCGTGTTCAGGATGCCGACGGCGATGGCGCAGCCGTAGGTGTCGGCCGGGCCGTAGGCGATGGGCGATTCGCCGATGGCGAAGCCCGCTTCGCGCGTCAGGAAGCCAAAGCCGGTGGCGATGTTGCGCAGCGCCAGGTTTTGCAGGGTGTTGTGGACCAGGAACCAGATGGCCGACCCCGCCAGGGCCAGCGCCAGGGCCTGGTAGGCCAGGGCGCGGGTGGCGGGGTCGCTCCAGGACCAGCGGCGCGGCGCGCGTCGCGCGGTGGCGGAACTTGCTTTACCCACGGTTCAGCCCGCCATCAGCGCGCTGACCGCGGCGGCCAGGCGGTCCATGCCTTGCTCGATCACCTCGGTGGCGGTGGCGAACGAGAAGCGCACGTAGGGCGACAGGCCGTACGAGCCGCCGTCGATCACGGCCACGCCGGCCTGGCGTAGGAAGAACAGGCTGACGTCCAGGTCGGTCTTCAGTTCGCCGTCGGGGCCGGTGCGGCCGATCAGGCCGCTGACGTTGGCGTAGACATAGAAGGCGCCGTCGGGCGTGGCGCACGAGATGCCGGGAATGGCGTTCAGGCGGCGCACGATCAGGTCGCGGCGGTCCTTGAAGATGGCAACCATGTCGGTGACGCTGGTCTGGTCGCCTTCCAGGGCGGCCTGGGCGGCGGCTTGCGAGATGGCGCTGGGGCAGCTGGTGCTTTGCGACATCACGGTGCTCATGGCCTTGACCAGGTCGGCCGGGCCGGCGCCGTAGCCCACGCGCCAACCGGTCATGGCGTACGACTTGGACATGCCGTTGACGATCAGCGTGCGGTCGGCCAGTTGCGGTTCCACCTGCACGGGTGACACGTGCGGCTCATTGCCATAGCAGAAGGGCGCGTAGATCTCGTCGCTGAGAATCCAGACGCGCGGATGGCGCAGCAGCACGTCGGTCAGGGCGCGCATTTCGGCGCGGCTGTAGACGGCGCCGCTGGGGTTGCTGGGCGAATTCAGGATCAGCCAGCGGGTGCGCGGCGTGATGGCGGCTTCCAGCGTGGCAGCATCCAGCTTGAAGCCCTGCGATTCCGGGCCGGCCGCGACGACGGGTTTGCCTTCGTTGAGCAGCACCATGTCCGGGTACGAGACCCAGTACGGCGCGCACACGATCACTTCGTCGCCGGGTTCCAGGCTGGCGGTGAGCGCCGCGCTGATGATCTGCTTGGCGCCGGCGCCCACGGTGATCTGGTCCAGGCCGTACTTGGCGCCCAGCGTCAGTTCCAGGCTGTTGGCGATGGCGCGGCGCAGGCCCGGCGTGCCGTTGGGGCTGGTGTAGCGGATGTCGCCGCCGGCAATGGCGGCCTGCCCGGCGCGCGCGATGTGGGCAGGCGTGGGCATGTCGGGCTCGCCCAGGGTGAAGTCGGCGATCTCGCGGCCGGCGCGGCGCAGTTCGTCGACGACGATCTTGGCGGCCATGCTGGGGGAAGGTTTGATCTGCTTGAGGCGGGCGTTGACGATGCTGTTCATGGTGACTGCTTCTGAAAAAAGGCGGTGGCCGGCACACCCGCCGGCCCCGCGAAAATCAAGGAAAACGTATGGCACGGCCAGGCGGGCGGATCCGGCCTGGCCGCGGGGCGGCCCGCCTTGCCTGCGGGCAAGGCGAGCCTGGGCATCAACGCACCGGCCAGCCGTACATCAGGCCGCCTTGCGTCCACAGCTTGTTCAGGCCGCGGTCCAGCTTCAGGGGGCTGTCCTTGCCCATGGCGCGGTCATAGCTTTCGCCGTAGTTGCCGACCTGTTTGATGATGTTGTAGGCCCACTTGTCGTCCAGCCCCAGGTTCTTGCCCATGCCGGGCGTCACGCCCAGGATGCGCTGCACGTTGGGGTTGGTGCTCTTGAGCATGTCGTCGACGTTCTTGGACGTGATGCCGTATTCCTCGGCTTCCAGCATGGCGTTGAGCGACCAGCGCACCACGTTGAACCACTGTTCGTCGCCCTGGCGCACCATGGGGCCCAGCGGTTCCTTGGACAGGTTTTCCGGCAGGATTTCCCAGTCGTCGGGCTTGGCCAGGCGCGTGCGCATGTTGGCGGCGGTGTTGGACTTGTCGTTGGTGTAGGCGTCGCAGCGGCCCGATTCCAGCAGGCGGAAGTTTTCGTCGTAGTTCTCGACCAGCACCGGCTTGAAGGTGATGCCGCGGGCGCGGAAGTAGTCGGCCAGGTTCAGTTCGGTGGTGGTGCCGGGCTGCACGCAGACGGTGGCGCCGTCCAGTTCCTTGACCGTCTTCACGTTCATGGACTTCTTCACGATCAGGCCCTGGGCGTCATAGAAGTTCACGCCCACGCCGATCAGGCCCAGCGTGGTGTCGCGCGTCAGGGTCTGGGTGGTGTTGCGCGACAGCATGTCGATTTCACCGGACTGCAAGGCGGTGAACTTGGCCTGGGCGGTCAGCACGTTGCCCTTGACCTTGGATGCGTCGCCGAACATCGCGGCGGCCACGGCGCGGCACATGTCCACGTCCAGGCCGGTCCATTCGCCCTTGCTGTCCAGCACCGAGAAACCGGGAATGCCGGCAAAGCCGCATTGCAGGAAGCCTTTTTTCTTGACGGCTTCGAAGGTGACGCCGGCTTGGGCGCCGGACGCCACGCACAGCAGGGTCGCCGCGACGGCGGTGGTCAGGAACTTGCGCATGAAAGTGTTCTCCAGGGGAGGGGGTAGGACGAAGCGAAGGGCAAAGACCGGACGCGCGACAACGCGCCCCACGCCTGTCGGGCAGAGGCGGCGGTGTGTACGAGTACGGACGGGAGAGGGGAAAGCGAGGGATGCAGCGAGGTCGCGGCAGCGGCTTTCCAGACGGGCGGCTACCGGTGAATACGGGTGGCGTAGCGTTGGAAGGTCGGGCGCAGGGCAGGCAACGTGGTCATCGGCGGCACTTGGACGGCAGGTCTTGCGTAACGGATCCCGAGCGGCGGCTGTCACTGACGGGCGTTACGAACTCATGAGATGTATGATGGCAGCCATCATACAAGTGAGCAAGTAAGGGGATTCCCGTAATTTGGGGGAAGCCGCGGGTTATATGGCGCCTGCGGGGCGCCGGGGGCGACTCAGAGCAGATGCCTGTCGTGATCTTTTGGCGGGATGCTTTGAGCGCTTCCCACAAGGCAAAGGGCGTGGCCGCCCGCGATCAGGCGGGCGGGTGCGACAGCAGCTTGCGGTAGCGGGCGATGCTGTCGCCCAGGTGGCGGGCCATGGCGGCGCGGGCGGCGCCGGGGTCGCGGCGCATGATGGCCGTCAGGATGGCCTCGTGTTCCTGCACGTTGCGGGTTTCGTAGGTTTCGAGTTCTTCGGGCGTCTTGCCGCCGTGCTTGATGTTCAGGTCCAGCATGACGTCGCGCACCGCGGCCTGCAGCAGCGCCGGAAAGTGCGGGTTGTTGGACGCGCGGGCGATGGACAGGTGGAATTCGTAGTCGGCCTTGACGGCGGCTTCCATGTCGCGGGTGGCGCGGTTGAAGGCGTCGAACGCCTCGACGATGCCGCTCAGGTCGGCGGCGCTGCGGCGCTCTGCCGCCAGCCCACAGGCCTCGACCTCGAGGCCGGCGCGCAATTCCATGATGTGCAGGGCCCAGCGCGGGTCGCCTGCCGGCGCCACGACGAAGTCGATGGGTTTTTCGCGGTCTTCGGTGACGAAGACGCCGATGCCGGCCTTGCTGACCAGCCGGCCGCTCAGGCGCATCGAGGCCACGGCTTCGCGGATGACGGTGCGGCTGACGTCGAACTCGGCGCACAGCGCGTGTTCGGACGGCAGCTTGTCGCCAGGGCGGTACTGCCGGGCGTCCAGGCGCTTGGTCAGTTCGTCGATCACGACGTCGGTCAAGCGCGAACGCGGGCGGGGCCGGGGATTTTCCATTGTCTCTTTTTGGGGTGTGGTGCCGGGGGACGAAGGCCTAATGATAAACGGCCGGGGCCGTATGACAGCATACAGGAGAGGAATTGGGGGACTGGCTTATCATGCCCCTTCCGACACACACAAAAAATGGAACCCACGCACGATGCCGAAGAACGATCTGTACTTTGACGATGAAGACGAAGGCCTGGCGCGGGAAACCAGCCATCCCAACTTCGTGGCGCTGGCCGGCGATGACTTCTACTACGACTGCGCCGACGATTTCAGCCCGTTTGGCAGCGATGACGGCAATGATGCGTTGAGCGGCCTGCAGGACTGGTACGGCGAGAACAAGAGCGGCCGCGGCATCGTCAAGTTCATGAATGAGTTTCTGGCCGACTGGGGGCTGGACGTGCCCTGGGATCGCATTCGCCATGACCTGGACGCCAGGACGCAGTGGCTGGATGAAGACGACATGCACGAACGCTTTTTCCAGGGCGAATGCCGGGCGATCGTGGCGACGGCGTTCGGGCAACTGAAGATCGCCGGCCGTATCGATGCCGAATTGCTGGGCCTGGCCAAGGCGGCCATTGCGGATCAGCTGTGGCTGAATGCGCGGGCGCGCACCAAGTATCCGAAGTGGGAATTCGCCGACCAGGAGCACGCGCGCCTGGAACAGATGTTGGCGGTGCTGAACCAGCCGTCGGTGGGGTGAGGGCGCAATGATTGGAGTGATGCGTCGAGCGTCGCCCCCGTGATCGCCTCGCAATAGATAAGGGCCGCATTCTTGCGGCCCTTATCTATTTCTGTGGTTTGACCCGCTCAATCAGCGCAGCCGGTACATCTGCTGGCCGTGGCTGATTGACGTGTTGGCCTTTACTGCGGGCCCAGCTTCTTGATCAGCGCGTTGAGCATTTCCAGCTCGTCGGGCTTCAGGTCCGTCAGCGGGGCGCGCACAGGACCCGCATCGTGGCCGACCAGCTTGGCGCCGGCCTTGACGATGCTGACGGCGTAGCCGGCGCAGCGGTTGCGGATTTCCAGGTAGGGCAGGAAGAACTCGTCCAGCAGGCGGTTGGTCGTGTCGTGGTCGTGCGCGGCGACGGCGCGGTAGAAGTCCATCGCGGTCTTGGGCACGAAGTTGAAGACGGCCGACGAATACACCGGCACGCCCAGGGCCTTGTAGGCCGCGGCATAGACCTCGGCGGTGGGCAGGCCGCCCAGGTACGAGAAACGGTCGCCCAGCTTGCGGCGGATGCGGACCATGGCTTCGATGTCGCCGATGCCGTCTTTGAAGCCCACCAGGTTGGGGCAACGGTCGGCCAGCAGGGCCAGGCTGTCGGCCGACAGACGCGATTGCGCGCGGTTGTAGACGATGACGCCGATCTTGACCGATTTGCAGACCTGTTCGACGTGGTCGAGGATGCCTTGTTGCGAGGCTTCGGTGAGGTAGTGCGGCAACAGCAGCACGCCCTTGGCGCCCAGGCGTTCGGCTTCCTGTGCATAGGCGATGGCCACGCGAGTGGGGCCGCCCGCGCCCGCCAGGATCGGCACTTTGCCGGCGCAGGTATTCACGGCGGTGCGGATGACATCGGAATACTCGGACGGCGCCAGCGAGAAGAACTCACCCGTGCCGCCGGCCGCGAACAGGGCGGTGGCGCCGTAGGGGGCCAGCCATTCCAGGCGCTGGGCATAGGTCTTGGCGTTGAAATCGCCGTTCTGGTCGAAGTCGGTAACGGGGAAGGACAACAGGCCTTCCGAGACGATGGCCTTGAGTTCCTGGGGAGTGGTCATACCTGGGTCCGTGATTGCGAGAAAAAGCCGTCGGTGAGGACGGTAGGAAGAAAGATCAGTAGATGTATGTCATCGTACAACATACAAGATGAGCGGGCAAAGCAGTAAATCAGCTCGCTGATGTTGTCGTACAACATGTGGCACCAAGTGAAGCGCGGGAGACAGCCGCCAACGAAGCAGCATCTGAAGCAGATGCCGAGGCAAACCCCGCGTGGCCGCATCGAGGGAACCAGCACTTCAAAAAAACGGGCGGCTCATCGCCGCCCGCTTTGGCCGAATGCAGGACGCGTCAGACGGCGATGACCCCGTCCACCATGCGCGGCAGGTTCAGCGGATTGGCGCGCTTGACGCCATCGGGCAGCAGCGCATCGGGCAGGTCCTGGTAGCAGACCGGGCGCAGGAAGCGGCGGATGGCGGTGGCGCCGACCGAGGTCGAGGCAGGATTGGACGTGGCCGGGAAGGGGCCGCCGTGCACCATGGCGTGGCTGACTTCGACGCCGGTGGGGTAGCCGTTGGCCAGGATGCGGCCGGCCTTGCGTTCCAACACGGGCAGCAGCGCGCGCGCCGCATCGGTGTCGGCGTCGTCCACAAATAGCGTGGCGGTCAGCTGGCCTTCCAGGTGTTCGGCCACGGCGCGCATCTCGGCGGCATCGCGGCAGCCCACGACGAGGGACGCCGGGCCGAAGACTTCGGCTTCGAGTTCGGGCGATGCCAGGAAACGGGCGGCATCGGTGCCGAAGACGGCAGGGCCGGCGGCGTTGGCGGCAGGCTTTGAGGCTTGGCCGCGGCCCAGCGTGGCGACGCTGGCGTGGCCGGCCAGGGCCTGTTCGCCCTGCGCGTAGGCCGAGAAGATGCCGGGCGTCAGCATGGTGGCCGCGCCCTTGGCCTGGACAGCTTGCGCGGCGGCCTGGCGGAAGCGTTCCAGCGCCGGGCCTTCGATGCCGATGACCAGGCCCGGGTTGGTGCAGAACTGGCCCACGCCCATCACCAGCGAGTCGACAAAGCCCTTTGCGATGGCCTCGGCGCGCGTTTCCAGGGCCGCCGGCAGCAGGAATACCGGGTTGATGCTGGACATCTCGGCGTACACGGGAATCGGCACGGGGCGGGCGTTGGCGGCGGCGACCAGCGCCAGGCCGCCGCGGCGCGAGCCGGTGAAGCCGACCGCGGTGATGGCCGGATGGGTGGCCAGCGCGGTGCCGATTTCATTGCCGGCGCCAAAGAGCAGCGAGAACGTGCCTTCGGGCAGGCCGTGCTTGGCAACGGCCTGCTGGATCACGCGGCCGACCATTTCCGAGGTGCCGGGATGGGCGTTGTGGGCCTTGACGATGACGGGGCAGCCGGCCGCCAGGGCCGATGCGGTGTCGCCGCCTGCCACCGAGAAGGCCAGCGGGAAGTTGCTGGCGCCGAACACGGCGACCGGGCCCAGCGGCACGTTGGCCAGGCGCAGGTCGGCGCGCGGCAAGGGTTGGCGGTCGGGCTGGGCGGGGTCGATGGTGGCGTCCAGGAAGTAGCCGTCGCGCACCACGCGGGCAAACAGGCGCAGCTGGCCGACGGTGCGGCCGCGCTCGCCTTGCAGGCGGGCCAGCGGCAGGCCGGTTTCCAGATGGGTGCGCTCGATCAGCGCGTCGCCCAGCTGCAGGATGCCGTCGGCGATGCTTTCCAGGAACTGCGCGCGGGTTTCCAGGGGCGCGGCGCGGTAGGTGTCGAAGGCGGCCTGGGCCAGCTCGGCGGCGCGGGCCACGTCTTGCGCGGTGCCGGCGGGAAAGCCGGGTTCCAGGGCCTGGCCGTTGGCGGGATTGATGGCGTGCTGCGGGGCGCCGGTGCCCTTGATGGCGCTGGCGCCGATCAACATGTTGCCGGTCAAAGTCATGCGTGATTCTCCGAATGAAAACGCCCCCAGGCAGGGGGCGGGCAGGCGTGGCTGCAAGGCGGGGTTATTGGGGGCCGAGTTTTTTGATCAGAGCGTTCAGCGCTTCCAGCTCGTCGGGCTTCAGGTCCGTCAGTGGGGCGCGGACCGGGCCGGCATCGTGGCCGACCAGCTTGGCGCCGGCCTTGACGATGCTGACGGCGTAGCCGGCGCAGCGGTTGCGGATTTCCAGGTAGGGCAGGAAGAACTCGTCCAGCAGGCGGTTGGTGGTGTCGTGATCGTGCGCGGCAATGGCGCGATAGAAGTCCATCGCGGTCTTGGGTACGAAGTTGAAGACGGCCGACGAATACACCGGCACGCCCAGGGCCTTGTACGCCGCAGCGTAGACCTCGGCGGTGGGCAGGCCGCCCAGGTACGAGAAGCGGTCGCCCAGTTTGCGGCGGATGCGGACCATGGCTTCGATGTCGCCGACGCCGTCCTTGAAGCCCACCAGGTTGGGGCAGCGGTCGGCCAGCAGGGCCAGGCTGTCGGCCGACAGACGCGATTGCGCGCGGTTGTAGACGATGACGCCGATCTTGACCGATTTGCAGACCTGTTCGACGTGGTCAAGGATGCCTTGCTGCGAGGCTTCGGTCAGGTAGTGCGGCAACAGCAGCACGCCCTTGGCGCCCAGGCGCTCGGCTTCCTGTGCGTAGGCGATGGCGACGCGGGTGGGGCCGCCAGCGCCCGCCAGGATCGGCACTTTGCCGGCGCAGGTATTCACCGCGGTGCGGATGACGTCGGAATATTCGGACGGGGCCAGCGAGAAGAACTCACCCGTGCCGCCGGCCGCGAACAGGGCCGTGGCGCCGTAGGGGGCCAGCCATTCCAGGCGTTGGGCATAGGTCTTGGCGTTGAAGTCGCCATTCTGGTCGAAATCGGTGACGGGAAAGGACAGCAAGCCTTCCGAGACGATTTCCTTGAGTTCCTGCGGCGTGGTCATGGGCGGGGTTCCCTGTGAGGCGGGCGACGCGCCGGCGGAAGGTCTACCGAGTCGGTCGCGGTGAATAGGTACGTCATCGTACAACATGATTTTTAACGCTTCAAGACGAGTTTCCCTATGAGGCGTAGAACAGCCTTGGGGAAATCCGCAATTCATCGAAGCAATCGGCAGCAACTATTCTCTTGGTTGTACGATAACGTATGGGCGTCGGTGTCGACGGCGCCGAACAACATCAGGAGACCCGAATGCAGCTCGCGGCAGGCCAAGCGCCCGTGCTTATCCAGATCCACCCCCAGGACAACGTCGCCATCGTGGCCAACGACGGCGGCTTGCCGGCGGGCACCACGCTGCCGGACGGCCTGGTGCTGGTCGACACGGTGCCGCAGGGTCACAAGGTGGCGTTGCAGGACCTGGCCGAGGGCGAGGCGGTGCGGCGCTACAACGTGGTGGTGGGTTACGCGGCCAAGGCACTGCCGCGCGGCAGCTGGGTCAATGAACGCGTCACGACGATGCCCACCGCCCGCTCCCTGCAGGACTTGCCGGTGGGTACGCGCCGCACGGCGCCGCTGCCGCCGCTGGACGGCTATACCTTCCAGGGCTACCGCAACGCCGACGGCACGGTGGGCACGCGCAACATCCTGGCCATCAGCACCACGGTGCAATGCGTGCAGGGCGTGGTGGAACACGCCGTGGCGCGCATCCGGCGCGAGCTGCTGCCGCGCTATCCGAATGTGGACGACGTGGTGGGGCTGGAACACACCTACGGCTGCGGCGTGGCGATCGATGCGCCGGGCGCGGCGATTCCGGTGCGCACGTTGCACAACATTGCCCGCAACCCGAACTTTGGCGGCACCACCATGGTGGTCAGCCTGGGCTGCGAAAAGCTGCAGCCCGAACGCCTTCTGGCGCCCGGCGCGATTCCGATCCGGGCGGGCCAGGGCATGGCGGGTGGGGACCCGGACGGCGTGGACACCATCGTGCTGCAGGACGACGAGCACGTGGGCTTCGAATCCATGATCGACAACATCATGCGCACCGCCGAACGCCACCTGGAAAAGCTGAACCAGCGCCGGCGCGAGACCTGTCCGGCGTCTGACCTGGTGGTGGGCGTGCAGTGCGGCGGCAGCGATGCGTTTTCGGGGGTGACGGCGAACCCGGCGGTGGGTTTTGCGGCCGACCTGCTGGTGCGCGCGGGGGCCGCGGTGATGTTTTCCGAGAACACGGAGGTGCGCGACGGCATCGACCAACTGACGGCGCGCGCCGCCACGCCGGAAGTGGCCGAGGCGCTGGTGCGCGAGATGGCCTGGTACGACGATTACCTGCAACGCGGCAGCGCCGACCGCAGCGCCAACACCAGCCCTGGCAACAAGAAGGGCGGGCTGTCCAACATTGTCGAAAAGGCCATGGGCTCGATCGTGAAATCCGGCTCGTCGAACATCGACGGCGTGCTGTCGCCGGGCGACCGGCTGACGCGCAAGGGCCTGATCTTCGCGGCCACGCCGGCCAGCGATTTCATCTGCGGCACGCTGCAACTGGCGGCCGGCATGAACCTGCACATCTTCACCACGGGGCGCGGCACGCCTTACGGCTTGGCGCAGGTGCCGGTCATCAAGGTCGCCACCCGCAGCGACCTGGCGCGGCGCTGGCACGACCTGATGGACGTGGACGCCGGCCGCATTGCCACCGGCCAGGCCCGCATCGAAGACGTGGGCTGGGAACTGTTCCGCCTGATGCTGGACGTGGCCAGCGGCCGCCGCCAGACCTGCGCCGAAAAACTCAAGCTGCACAACGCGCTGGCCTTGTTCAACCCGGGGCCGGTGACCTGAGGCGCTGGCGTTTCGGGCGCGGCGGCATGCACTCGGCACGCGTGCACGCCTGACCCTTTTGGTTTCGACGGGCTTGCCGTGGAGCGGGCCTGACACCACCTGGCACCGGCCCATCGAGGCGCGGGCTTCTACAACAACGGAGACAACATGGATTCAAACAGAAGGCATCTGCTGGCCGGCGCCGCCGCGCTGGGGCTGGCGCGCATCACCCCGGCCTGGGCCCAGGCCGACGCCTGGCCCACCCGGCCCGTGCGCATCGTGGTGCCGTACCCGCCCGGCGGCTCGTCGGACATCATCGCGCGGGTCATCGCGCCGCGGCTGGCCGAAGCGCTCAAGCAGACCGTGGTGGTCGAGAACAAGCCCGGCGCCAACGGCAACCTGGGGGCGGGCATCGTGGTGCAGTCGGCCCAGGAAGGCCATACCGTGCTGCTGTGCGACGTGGGCGCGCTGGCGATCAGCCCGTCGGTCTATACCAAGTTGTCGTTCGATCCGTCCAAGGACCTGCGATCGGTGGGCATGCTGGCGTATTCGCCGCACGTGCTGGCGGTGCATCCGGACGTGCCGGCCAAGACGGTGCCGGAACTGGTGGCGCTGTCCAAGAAACAGCGATTGAACTTCGCCGTGACCGCCATCGGCAGCGCGCCGCACCTGGCCGCGGTGGCTGTGCAGCAGGCCACCGGCGCGCAGTGGGAATACGTGCCGTACAAGGGCGGGTCGCAGGCGGTGACGGACACGATCGGCGGGCAGACGCAGGTCATCATGAACGGCCTGCTGGCAACCCTGCCGCACATCAAGGGCGGCAAGCTGCGCGCCATTGCGGTTTCCAAGAAGGAACGCATGCAGCTGGTGGCCGACATTCCGACGATTTCCGAGCAGGGCGTGGCGGGGTTCGAATCCGGCACCTGGCAAGGGGTGATGGCGCCGGTGACGGCCACGGACAAGACCGCGAACCTGTTGGCCACGCTGATGGGGCAGATCGTCAACCAGCCCGACGTGAAGTCGCAGCTGAACGAGCAGGGCGCCGAGATCGTGGTGCGCAATCCCGCGGAATTGGCGCAGTTCTTCAGCAGCGAGCGGGCGCGTTGGGCCAAGGTGGTGGCCAGCGCGGATATCAGACTGGATTAACCTGCGTCCGTGCGGCCCGGCAATCGATTTATTAAGTTTTGTTGCATACTGTCGTTGTTTGTATGAACCCTTCGCGCTACGGCGCGAGGGCATTTCGGCGCAAAGCCGCACAAGCAACGGAGTACAGATTGCAGAAAAAACTACCGGTATGGCGGGTTGTCCGCGAAACATACAACTATCTGGGCGATCACGGCGGGAAAATGCTCGCGGCGGCGCCCCAGTTGGCCGCGATCCTGTTCGTGGGCACTTGCGTGAGCTTGCATCTGGGCTATCTGGCCGAGGTGCAACACAGCCTGCTGCTGGAATTGGCCGGCTGGCTGGTCGGCATGGTCGGGCCGGTGTTGTCGGCCGTGGCGTGGCACCGGTACATCCTGCTCGATGAAACTCCGCGCGGCGGCCTCACGGTGGGCCGGCCGGAGCGCATGTACTTCATGGCGGCAGCGGGAAGTGCCGCGCTGATGTTCACCGTGTCGTTGATCAGCGCGGTGACCTTGGCGCTGGCGAAAGGCCCCGACGGGGTGCCCATATTGATCCTGCTACCGGTCGCGGTGCTGCAGTGGGTACCGCTTTATTTCCTTGGCCACGTATTCCTGGCTTTGCCGCAGGCGGCGTTGACAGGCAAGGTGGACTTGCGAGGCATCCATGCGTTGACCCGGGGCAACAAGTGGCGCTTCCTGGCGGTCGCGCTGCTGCCTGGCCTGCCCCTGCTCGTGGTGTTGGAGCTTTTCAGGGCGTTCGTATTGCAGATGCCACACCAAGCCAGCTTCGGCTATTACCTCTACAGCAGCACGTTGGTGCTGATGACAAGCCTGGTGGTGGTGACAACCATGTCGGTCACTTACCGTACATTGGCGCTGGCCTCGGACGAAGACGCGCCCGACGCGCCAGTAGACGAGACGGTGTCGGTGCAAGGGTAGGTTGTCTGGCGACCGATCGGTAATCGATTTCCAAAAACACCGCGGACCGCACCGCGCCTTGTCA
The DNA here is from genome assembly GCF_000633435.1 of Achromobacter sp. DH1f. NCBI lineage: Bacteria > Pseudomonadati > Pseudomonadota > Betaproteobacteria > Burkholderiales > Alcaligenaceae > Achromobacter > Achromobacter sp. DH1f. The sequence goes on from NZ_AYMF01000046.1 coordinate 13,234, forward strand.
GGCGCCGTGCGGTCCGCGGTGTTTTTTGATGCAGGCGTCAGTTGGCCTTTTGCGAATCTTCCGGCGTTTGCGCGGGCGCTTGCTCGGACGATTGCGTCGGCGCTTGTGCCGGCGCTTGTGCCGGCGTTTCTGCGGACACGGGTGCGGACGATTGCTCGGCAGCGGCTTGCTGTGCTTGCGTGTCGACCGGTGCCTTCACCGATTCCTGCGGCGCTTGCGCGGCCGCATCGGCGGTTGCCGGCTGCTGGGCAGCGGCATCCGTTGCGGGTGCGCCATCGGCTTGCGGCTTGGCCTTGTTGGCGTTGCCCTTGCCGCGGGCGGCAGCGCCCTTGGAATGGCGGCGCGAGGCCATGCGCTTGGCGTGCTGCGCTTCGTTGGCGGTGACGGCGCCGGCGGGTTCGCCGTTCAGGTCGACGCGGGCGGCGGCTTCAACCATGCTGTCCCAGTAGCGACGGCCGTCGCACCAGGTCTTGACGGCAACCTTGATTTCTTCGGCGGTGAGCTGCAAGGCCTTGGCATGCTGTTGCAGGTCTTCCAGCACGCCCAGCTTGAGCGGGACCTTGGCGGCCGGCTTCTTGGGGAATGCCTTGGGAAATTGGCGCTGCAGTCGCGAAATGGCGATCAGGACGGGATCGACGTCGGTCTCGCGCTTTTCGCGCGGCGCCTGGCGTTGACCTGCCTGCTGTTGGCCGGCCTGTTGGGGGGCGCGCTGTCCTTCACGCTTGCCGTTCCGGTTGCCGCCGCGCTTGTCGTCGCGCTTTTCACCACGCGTGCCGTCGCCTTTGGCGGCGGCGGGTCGCGCGGGTTTGGTGGAAGCCGTTTCTTCGGGAGCCTGCTTGAAAAGCAGTCCTCGGATGGCGGCGAGCTGTTCTAGACCCATAGTGTGTGCTGCACGTTCTGATGTGGAAAGGAGCGAGCATAACAGTTGTGACGCTTCAGATTGAAGTTGCGGGGCCCCGGGCGGGCGTCGTAAGCTCCCTGGCACCATGAGCCAGCACCCGTCTGTTACGTTTTTGCGCCTGTCCGCCGCCGCCCGGCGCGGGGTGGCGTGGCTGGCGGTGGCGCTGCTGGTTTTTCAGTCTTTGGTGGCGTCTGCGGCGTTTGGCGCCCCGGCGCCGGTGGCGCGCGGGCAGGGCGCCACCGTCATCCTGTGCACGGCCAGCGGACCGCGGGTGGTGGCGCTGGATGCCGTGCCAACAGGCCCGCAGGCGGGTGTGTCTTCTCATGGGCATAGCGATTGGGACGGCGGCGGCACGCTGCCGCATTGCTGCGCGTCGACCTGCGCGATGCTGGGCGGGGCTTGCCCGCCGGCACCGGCTGGCGTGGCGTGGCGCTTGCCTGACCTGGGGCCAGCGGCGCCGCAGGCGTCCGAGGATGGCGCGCCGCGTTGGCGCAATGCGCCTGACTGGCGGCCGCAGCAGTCCCGCGCCCCGCCGCGGGTCGGCTGATTGCCTGGCGGGAATACGGGCTGGAATTCGTCGGCCTGGTTCCGTGAGTCGAATTTCTGGCCTGAATCTCTGGCCGGGTTCACCCTTTTTCCTGTTTGCAGAGTGCGCCCTTGCGGCCTGGCCATGGCCGGCCGGTTGCCGCATTGCGCTGAATCCTCGTTATGCCATGACCCTTTGGCGGCGATGCGCCGCCGATTCATCAGGAGCACCACCATGATCAAACCCACCCTTATCGCTGCCGCCGTGCTGGCCATCGCCCCGCAATGGGCCTGGGCCCACGCCCACTTGAAAACCGCCACGCCCGCCGACAAGGCCGTGTTGGCGGCCACGCCGGCTACCGTAACGGCCAGCTTTTCCGAAGGCCTGGAGCCCGCGTTCTCGTCGCTGACGCTGCTGGACGCCGCCGGCAAGCCGGCCGCCAACACCAAGGCCGCGCCCGCGCCGGGCGACGACAAGACGCTGGTGCTGCCCGTGCCCAAGGATCTGCCGGCCGGCGCCTATACGGTGAAATGGCAGGCGCTGTCCAAGGACGGCCACAAGACCGACGGCGCCTGGACGTTCACGGTCAAGCCTTGAGATGAGCCTGCTGTTTGCCGCGTTTGCGCTGTGCCGGGCCTTGAACGTGGCGGCGGCGGTGCTGCTGTTCGGCGCCGCCGCGATGTTGGCCCTGGGCGGCGCGCCGCGGCTGGGGCGGGACGCCGAAGCCGCGCTGCGGCGTACGCTGCGCGCGGCGGCGGTGATCGGCGTCGCGGCCGCGCTGTGCCTGCTGCCATTGCAGACCGCCAGCATCGCGGGCGACTGGGGCGCGCTACGGGATTCGGACATGCTGGCCACGGTGGCGCTGCACACCCGATATGGCCAGGCCTGGATGCCGCGCGTGTTCGGCGCGGTGCTGGCGCTGGCCGTGGTGCTGTGGGTGCGGCCCGGGCGGCCCTGGGTGCTGGCCTGGGTGGCGGCACTGGGGCTGGCGCCGCTGAGCTTGGGCGGCCATGCGGCGATGCACGAAGGTTGGCTGGGCGCGGCGCATGCGGTCAATGACGCGCTGCATGGCCTGTCTGCCGCATTCTGGCTGGGGTCGCTGCCGGTATTCCTGTTGTGGCTGGCGGCCTGGCAGCGTCCGGGCAATCGGGCCGAGGCCACGCGTGCCTTGTTGCGGTTTTCATCGCTGGGGCACGTCGCCGTGGCGGTGCTGCTCTTCAGCGGCGTCGCCAATGCGGTCTTGATCCTTGGGGCTGGTAGGGTGGACCCCGCGTCGGATTATCAGCGCCTGCTGTTGGCGAAAATCGTGCTGGCGCTGGTGATGACGGGGCTGGCGCTGGTCAACCGCTATCGATGGATTCCGCGCATTCGCACGCAACGGGCGATGGCGCTGCACGCGATTCGCCGCAATACGATCGTGGAGCTGGCGCTGGGCGCGGCCGTGCTGATGGTGGTGGGCTTTCTGGGGCTGATGTCGCCGCTGTAGGTGCGCGTCAGCCGGCCAGCACCAGCAGCAAGGCCAGCGCCAGCAATATCGCAAACGCCGCCACGGCAAACGGCAGCAGCTGTGCATAGACCGCGCGTTCCTGGCCGCGGCCTTGCGCCAGGCCCGCGGCGATCGACATGCGCACCGGCGAAAAGAACCCCATTGACGTACCGGACACGTGCAACAGCGCCGCCGCCGCCGGCACGCTCAGGCCGGCGTGCAGCGCCAGCGACAGTTGCGACGGCATGAACAGGCTGTTGGGCGCATTGCCGCTGTTGGCCAGGATGCCGAAGGCACCGGCCAGAAGCGGCGTCATCAGCAGGGTCCAGTCCTGCATGGTGCGGAACAGGCCATCGGCAAAGGCTTGCGAGATGCCGGCGCCGGCCAGTACCTCGGCCATCATGGCGAACAGGAAGACCGACAGCACGGCGTGCTTGCCGGTGGTCCAGGCGTGGCGGGCATTGGTGGACAGCAGGCCGGGTTGGCGGCGAATCGCGGCCATCAGCAGGGCGCCGGCGATCAGCCAGCTGCCCGCGTGCAGAAAAGGCGTCCAGCTGGGCAGGTCGGCGTAGGGGCTGAAACGGGCCAGGCCGGCCAGACCGTGGTTCAGGGCGGGCGCCAGGCGCGTGGCGACCAGGCAGGCGATCAGGACGATGTACGGCAGGGCGCCCAGCGCGGCGTCTTGCAGCTGCGCGCGGCCGGGGCGGCGATCCAGCGCGAAGCGCAACACGATCAGCGGGCCGTAGGCGGCAAGTAAGGCGGTTTCGGGACCGAGGAGCGCGGTGGCCGCGGTCAGCAGCGCCAGGCTGGCCAGCATCCACAAGGCTTCGCGAGCCTGTTCCGCCTTGGTCGTGGGCAGGCCGGCGCGGCGCGCGGTGAGCCAGAACAGCGCCATCCAGACCAGCATCAGCAAGGCCACCGGCACCATGCCGTACAGGGCCAATTGCGATGCCGGCACGCGGGCATAGGCGGACGCCAGCAGCGTGCCGCTGCCCATGGCGCCCCACGGGATCAGTGTCTGGCTGAGCAGGGCAAATACCATCAGTTCGCGCGGCTTGAAGCCCAGCGGGCGTAACAGCAGCACCGTGCCCAGCATGCCCACGCCAAAGCCGGTGGCCGCTTCGGCGAAGGGACCGATCAGGAAGCAGGCAAAGAACAGCAGGCGGCGACGGGCCAGCAGGTCGGTGGGGGAAATGGCGTCTGCCGCGGGCGCGGGCTCAGCCGGTGGCGTGACGTGAGGACCGGCGGGCACGGCCGTTGGCGTCGACGGTGAACCTGTCGACGTGGCGGTGGGCCTGCGCCCACGGTCGGCGCGCGAGGCCATCTGCCAGAACAGCAGGCCGCCCAGGATGTAGGGCGTGATGATGGCGCCGATCCATAGCCCGCGAGCCAGCGCATGTCCCAGCGGTCCTCCCCCGAAAGCGCCGGGCGCCGCGAACAGCGCGACCGGAATGGCGGTCAGCAGGCCCAGCACGGCGGCCAGGGTGGTGTTGAGCCGGCCGCTGGCGATGGCGCCGATGACGACCAGGGCAGGCAGGGACCACAGCAGGGTCGTCATGGCGTGAGTCGACGTGCACGCGTCGAGTGCAAGCGGGCGGCCGGGCAGGGGCGTTGGGAAATGCCGCGCGTGGGTATCGTCATCCGGCACAGGCCACGGCAAAGCCGCGCAGGATCTGCAACGCATGGGGCGTGGGCGCCAGGGCTGCCCGCAAGGCCGCGACGTCATGGCCTTGAGTTGCCAGGAAGTCTTGCCGCCGGGCCAGGCAGGCATCCATGACGGCGGGCGTGAATTCCGGATGGAACTGCACCGACAGGGCCTGCGGACCGTAGCGCAGGATCTGGTGCGGGTCGTGGTCGGTGCCGGCCAGCACGGCGGCCGAGGCGGGCGGTTGCAACACGCTTTGCTCGTGCGTCAGGTGGGCGGCGAAGTGGTCGGGCAGTCCGGCCAGCAGCGGGTCGTCGTGTGACGCCGGCAGGCGCCGCACCGTGTGCAGGCCGATCTCGCGGCCGCGGGGGTGGTAGTCGACCACGCCGCCAAAGGCGTGGGCCATCAACTGGTGGCCGTAGCAGATGCCCAGCAGCGGCAGTTGCGCATGCAGCGCCTCGCGCAGCCACTGCGCGGTGCGTTCGCTCCAGGGTTCGCGGTCGGTGACCATGGACCAGGACCCGGTCAGCACGGCGCCGCGCAGGCGGGCCGGATCGGGCAGCGCGTGGCCGTCGGCCGGGTATTCGATGGTCAGCGGGAGGTCCAGGCCGGTGAGGGCCGCGGTGACCCAGTCGCCCTGTTCGCCTTGGGAGGCGCGCAGGTCTTCGGGCGGGCGGCCCATTTGCAGGATGGCCAGGGGTTTTTGTGTCATGGCGGTGGCGAGGCGGGTCGGCCCAGGCG
>NZ_AYMF01000047.1:0-41512 GCF_000633435.1 Achromobacter sp. DH1f
TCCCAGCCCAGCAGCATGAGCAGGTTCAACCCCGCCACGAACAGGCTGACCAGGCCCGGCCCGCCCAGGATCAGCCACCCGTTGAAGGCGCGTTCGCCCAGCCACAGGACCAGCGCCACGTTCATGACCAGCGCCCACAGCAGCCAGACGGCCTGGCTGGCGGCGGCCAGCGCCCAGGGCAGCAGCAGGACCGCCCACCAGGCGAACAATTCCCAGGTATCGGCGCCAGTCTGGTAAGTTTGGCCTAATAACGCGAGCAGGGCGCCGAGCAATATGCCCGCCAAAGCCAGCAGGGCGCCGGGAATGCTGCGGCGCACGCCAGGGGTGCCGCGCAGGCGCAGCCCGGACCAGGCGGCGACCAGCGCGCTGACGGCCAAAAGGCCTTGCACGCCGGCAAAGCGCTGCACTTTTGTCATGTCTTGCCAGTTGGCCGCCACCCAGCAGACGGCGGCGCTGCCGAGCAGCAAAACGCCCAGCCACAGCGTGCTTCGCGCCAGGAATTGACGCCAAGCGTGCAGTTCGGATCCCGCTTGTCTTTCAGTGCCGACTTGCATCTGGCGAATCTCCGATCTTATTATCCGCGCTACTAAGGCGGGACTACCGCCACTGGATACACATGAATAAAACGCTGATTATTGCCGAGAAGCCCTCGGTGGCCCTTGATATATCACGCGCCTTGGGAGGCTTTGCGCGCGAGGGCGACTATTTTGAAAGCGAACGTTACGTACTCGCGTCCAGCATAGGCCATTTGCTGAGCCTGGTCGCGCCCAACGATCCGGTCAAGGGAAAGTGGAGCTTCACGCACCTGCCCGTGATTCCGCCTGAATTCGAACTGGGCCCGACCGACAAGAAGTCGGCCGAGCGCCTGAAGCTGCTGGTCCGCCTGGCCAAGCGCAAGGACGTCGATGCCATCATCAACGCCTGTGACGCGGGACGAGAAGGCGAACTGATCTTCCGCTACATCATTCAGTACGCTGGCGTGAAAAAGCCGATCCAGCGCCTGTGGCTGCAATCGATGACGCAGGCCGCCATCCGCGAGGCCTTCGCCAACCTGCGCGACGACAGCCAGCTCAAGCCGCTGGAGGCCGCCGCGCGCTCGCGCGCCGAAGCCGACTGGCTGGTGGGCATCAATGGCACGCGCGCCATGACCGCCTTCAACAGCAAGGACGGCGGCTTTTTCAAGACGCCGGTGGGCCGGGTGCAGACCCCCACGCTGGCGATCGTGGCCGAGCGCGAAGAGCGCATCCGCCGCTTCGTGCCGCGCGACTACTGGGAAGTGCGCGCCACCTTCGTGGCGGCCGCCGGCCTGTACGAAGGCCGCTGGATCGACCCGGATTTCAAGAAAGACGACCGCGACCCTGAAAAGCGCGAGTCGCGCCTGTGGTCGCAGGCCGCCGCCCAGAGCGTGGTGGCCGCCTGCCGCGAGCAGCCGGGCAGCGTCACCGAAGAATCCAAGCCGTCGACCCAGATGTCGCCGGCCCTGTACGACCTGACCTCGCTGCAGCGCGAGGCCAACGGCCGTTTCGGCTTTTCGGCCAAGACCACGCTGGCGCTGGCCCAGACCCTGTACGAACGCCACAAGGCGCTGACCTACCCGCGTACCGATTCGCGCTACCTGCCCGAGGACTACATCGCCACGGTGCAGGAAACCATGCGGGCGCTGGCCAAGGGCGGCTCGAACGCCGTGGGCGGCCTGTCGCGCCACGCCGAAACCGTGGTCAGCCAGCACTGGGTCAAGCCGAACCGCCGCATCTTCGACAACAAGAAGGTGTCGGATCACTTTGCCATCATCCCCACGCTGCAGATCCCGCACGACCTGAGCGAAGCCGAGGCCAAGCTGTACGACCTGGTGCTCAAGCGCTTCTTGGCCGTGTTTTTCCCCGCGGCCGAATACCGCGTCACCACCCGTCTGACCGAAGTGCAGGGCCACCGCTTCCGCACGGACGGCAAGGTGCTGGTCAACCCGGGCTGGCTGGCCGTCTACGGCAAGGAAGCCCAGGGCGAGGACGCCAACCTGGTGCCGGTGGGCGACGGCGAGACCGTGCGCACCGAAGACGTCGAAGCCGTGGGCCTGACCACCAAGCCGCCGGCGCGCTTTAACGAAGGCACGCTGCTGTCGGCCATGGAAGGGGCCGGCAAGCTGGTGGACGACGAGGAACTGCGCGAGGCCATGTCCGAGCGCGGCCTGGGCACGCCGGCCACCCGCGCCGCCATCATCGAAGGCCTGCTCAACGAGGTCTACCTGCGCCGCGAAGGCCGCGACCTGGTGCCCACCGCCAAGGCGCGCCAGCTGATGACGCTGCTGTCGGGCCTGGACGTGTCGGAACTGACCTCGCCCGAACTGACGGGCGAATGGGAACACAAGCTCAAGCAGATCGAGCAGGGCGCGCTGGACCGCCAGGCGTTCATGCGCGAGATCGCCCAGATGACCCAGGTGATCGTCAAGCGCGCCAAGGAATACGAGCGCGACACCGTGCCCGGCGACTACGCCACGCTGCAGACGCCGTGCCCCAAGTGCGGCAACGTGGTCAAGGAAAACTACCGCCGTTACGCCTGCACCAATTGCGACTTCTCGATCGGCAAGCACCCGGGCGGACGTACGTTTGAGATTCCGGAAGTCGAGGAACTGCTGGCCAAGCGCGAAATCGGTCCGCTGCAAGGCTTCATCAGCAAGATGGGCCGGCCGTTCGCCGCCATTTTGCGCATCAGCGACGAATTCAAGCTGGAATTCGACTTCGGCCAGAACGACGAAGACGACAACGAAGTGGTGGATTTTTCAGGCCACACGCCGGTGGGCAACTGCCCCAAGTGCCAGTCGCGGGTGTTCGAGCACGGCATGAGCTATGTCTGCGAAAAGTCGGTCGGCCCTGAAAAGAGCTGCGACTTCCGGTCGGGCAAGGTCATCCTGCAGCAGGAAATCTCGCGCGAGCAGATGGAAAAGCTGCTGACCGACGGCCGCACCGACTTGCTCGACGGCTTCGTGTCCAGCCGCACCAACCGCAAGTTCAAGGCTTTCCTGGTGCGTCAGCCCGACGGCAAGATCGGCTTCGAGTTCGAACCGCGTCCGGAGAAACCCGGCCGTGGCCGCGCGCCGGCCAAGACGGCAACGAAGACCGCCACCAAGACGGCGACCAAGACTGCCGCGAAGAAGGCCCCGGCCAAGAAGGCGGCGGTGAAAAAGGCCGCCACCAAGACGGCAGCCAAGACCGCCGTCAAGAAAGCGGTAAAGAAGGCCGCCCCCAAGAAGACGGCGGCCTAGGCCCCCACGCACCGCACGCTTGCCGCGTGCGGCGCCAGCAAAACGCCCGGGCGACCGGGCGTTTTCCATTGTTGGACCGGAATCGCTGCGGTATTGTTTCGCCAAACAGCTGCAACCCAATCAACGCCGAGGATGACATGCGCAATCGCCCTGACTTCACCACCCGCCGCCGTGTGCTGGCCGCTGCCGGCGCGCTTGCCGGCGTCAGCCTGCTCGATGGCCGCGTAGCCTTTGCCCAGCCCAAGCTGGGCCGCGTCGTCTACGGCCAGGGCAGCATCGACCCGTTCTTTGCCGCGGGCTATGTGGCGCTCAAGAAGGGCTATTTCGGCGATGCCGGCCTGGAAGTCGAGTACCTGAACTCGCAGAGCGGCCCGCGCACCAACCAGTTGCTGGCCGCCGGCCAGATCGCGTTCGGCGCCACCGCCGCCACCGCAGCCCCCGCGCTGACCCTGGCCGGCAAGCCCGCCACGCTGGTGTTCGGCTTTGACCGCAAGCTCACCTATGCCAACGTCATCGTGCGCCGCGAAGACTTCGACAGCGGCAAGATCAAGTCGCTGAAAGACCTGGCCGGCAAGCGCGTGGGCGCAACCCAGCCGCAGTCCAGCACCTGGCTGATGGCGCTGTACCTGATGCAGAAGGCCGGCGTGGCCGACAAGGTCGACATCCGCCCCCTGGGCGACCTGGCCACCATGCTGGGCGCCCTGAAGACGGGGTCGGTGTCGGCCAGCATGGCGACCATGTCGATGATGGAACAGGCCCGCCAGGAAGGCTGGGGCGTGCCCATTTTCGATGCCACCACGGAAAGCTCGTGGAACGAATTCATGGGCGGCGACGTGCCCGGCATTGCCGCGCTGACGCTGCAGGACACCATCCAGAAGCGCCCGGAAACCGTGCAGGCCTTCGTGACCGCGCTGGTGCGGGCGCAAGACTTCATTTCGGGCAACAGCGCCGCCGCCGTGGCCGACGCCATCTACGACGACTACCTGAACGCCTTTCCGCGCGCCGCCATCGAGAAGACGCTGGGCGTGTACCAGGAAACCGTGTTCCTCAAGGACAACGTGATCACCCAGGACGCCTATGACCGCATGACGGCCATCATGGGCGACGGCCGCCAGTTCTCGAACGACGAGATCAAGACCGTGCCCTACGCCAAGTGCGTCGACATGAGCTTCGTGCGCAAGGCGCGGGGGCTTTGATGATTACGCTGGACAGGGTCGGCAAGGCCTACCAGTCGCGCCAGGGCACGACCCACGCGGTGGGTGAGGTCAGCCTGGACATCGCGGCGGGCGAGTTCGTGTCCATCGTCGGCCCGTCCGGCTGTGGCAAGAGCACGCTGCTGAACATGATTGCCGGCTTTCTGCCGCCCACCACGGGCCAGATCCGGGTCGACGGCCGCGTGGTCGACGGCCAGGTGCCGCCCGCGCTGGGCTACATCTTCCAGAAAGACACGCTGCTGCCGTGGTTCAGCGTGAAAAAGAACGTGGCCCTGGGCCTGAAATTCCAGGGTGTGCCGCCGGCCCGCATCGCCAGCCGCGTGGCCGAGCTGCTTGAACTGGGCCACCTGACGGCCTTTGCCGACGCCTTTCCGCACCAGCTATCGGGCGGCATGCGGCGCCGCGTGGCGCTGTTGATGAGCCTGGCAGTGGAACCGCGCATCCTGCTGCTGGATGAGCCCTTTGGCGCCCTGGATACGCATACAAAGACCCACCTGCACCGCGAGCTGATGGAGATCTGGCGCAAGCTGGGCCAGACCGTGGTGCTGGTCACGCACGACCTGGACGAAGCCATCTTGCTGTCGGACCGGGTGGTGGTGCTATCCGGCCCGCCCAGCCGCGTGCTGCTGGATGAGCGCATCCGCATTCCGCATCCGCGCGACGTCTTCACCGTGCGCGAAACGCCGCAGTTCGTCACCCACGTGCAAAGCCTCTGGAGCGTGCTGGGCCAGCAGTTCCGCGCCGCCGCCTAGGTCTTCCATGAACGCTACCCCTATCGCCGATTCCCTGCAGGACCAGCTGCGGCTGGACCGCCGCGCCAGCGCCGCGCGGCGCGTGCGCATCACGTTGTGGCAGGTGCTGATTCTTGCCGTCATTCTGGGTTCGTGGGAAACGCTGACGCGTATTCCGTGGTTCACCCAGAACACCCTGTTCGACCCCTTCTTCATCAGCCAGCCATCGCGCGTGGCCGTGCGGCTCTGGGAATGGCTGCAACCCGGCCCGCGCTCGGTCTGGCCGCACCTGTGGCTGACGCTGCAAGCCACGCTGGTCGGGCTGGTGGTGGGCGTAGGCAGCGGCTTCATCGTCGGCATGACGCTCAGCCGCAGCCGCTTTCTGGCGGATGTCTTCAACCCCTTCATCGTGGCGTTCAACTCGATGCCGCGCATCGCCTTCGTGCCGCTGATCACCATGTTCTTCGGCCTGGGCCTGGCGTCCAAGGTGGTCACGTCGTGGTTCGTGGTGTTCTTCCTGGTGTTCTTCAACACCTACAAGGGCGGACGCAGCGTCGAACGCGAGCTGGTCGACTTCTGCCGCACGCTGGGCGGATCGCCGCGGCAGATCCTGTGGCGCGTGCGCATTCCCACGGCGGCGGCCTGGACCTTCGCAGCGCTGCCCAACGCCATCAGTTTCGCGCTCATCGGCGTGGTGCTGGCCGAATTCGTCGGCTCCACCACCGGCATGGGCTATTTGATGATCACCGCGCTGGCGACCCTGAACGCCACCGACATGTTCGCGGCCGTCACGCTGCTGTCCATCGTCGGCATCGCGCTGGTGTATTGCGTAACCTGGCTGGAACGGCGGCTGCTGCACTGGGCGCCGGAGTTCCGCGAATGAACGGAGCCGCCTCCATGACGACTGCCTTGCCCTACCTGAAACAATTCGACCTGAGCGGCCAGGTCGCGCTGGTGACCGGCTCGGCCCGCGGGCTGGGCCTGTGCATCGCCCGCGCGCTGGCCGGCAGCGGCGCACGCGTGCTGATCAATGGCCGCAATGCCCAGGCGGTGGACGCCACCGTGGCCGGGCTGCGCGCCGACGGCCTGGATGCCCACCCGCTGGTGTTCGACGTCAGCAACGACGCGGCCCTGGCGCAGGCGTTCGAACGCATCGACCGCGAGCACGGCCGCCTGGACATCCTGGTGAACAACGTGGGCGCGCGCAACCGCAAGACGCTGGCCGACACCAGCGCCGCCGAGATCCGCGAATTGATCGACACCGACCTGGTGGCCGGCATCCTGCTGGCCAAGCTCGCCGCCGAACGCATGGTGCGCCAGGGCAGCGGTCGCCTGATCGCCATCACCTCGGTCGTAGGGGAACTGGCCCGTGCCGGCGACGCCGTCTATCCGGCGGCCAAACAGGGCCTGACGGGCCTGGTGCGGGCGCTGGCAGCGGAATTCGGCGGCCGCGGCATCACCAGCAACGCCATCGCGCCAGGCACCTTCGCCACCGAAACCAACGCCGCCATGGTGGCCGACCCCGACTTCGGCCCCCGCGTCGCGGCGCGCAACCCCACCGGCCGCTGGGGCGAGCCGGAAGAGATCGCCGGGGCGGCAGTCTTCCTGGCCTCAAAGGCCGCGTCGTACGTCAACGGCCATGTGTTGGTGGTGGACGGGGGGCTGTCGATACAGTTCTAGGTCGTCTCGTCCTGGTACCAGACGCCTTCGGCCAGCATCATTTTCTGGTGGCCATGGCCGGCGGGCATCATCGGGAAGCAGTTTTCCTGGGCGGTGACCGCCACGTCCAGGAAGTAGGGGCCATCGTGCGCCAGGCACTCGGCCAGCGCGGCGTCCAGCTTGGCCGGGTCATCCACCCGCGCCGCGCCCCAGCCGAACGCACGTGCCAGCGCCACGAAATCGGGCAACGACGCGTTGTAGCTGTGGCTGTAGCGGCCGCCGTGGATCAGTTCCTGCCACTGGCGCACCATGCCCATGTAGCCGTTGTTGCACAGCACGACCTTCACGGGCGCCTGGTGCTGCATGGCCGTGGACAGTTCCTGGATGTTCATCAGCACCGAGGCGTCGCCGCTGACGCACACCACCGTCTTGTCGGGATGCGCGATCTGCGCGCCGATCGCGGCCGGCACGCCGTAGCCCATGGTGCCGGCGCCGCCGGACGTGAGCCAGCGGTTCGGCTGGTCAAAGCGCAGGTACTGCGCCGCCCACATCTGGTGCTGGCCGACGTCGGTGGACACGATGGCGTCGCGGTCTGCCAGCGCCGTATTCAAGCGCGACATCAGGTGCTGCGGCAGGATCGCATCGGCAGCCGGCGTGTAACCCAGGCAGTCCTGCGCGCGCCAGGTTTGCACCCGCGCCCACCAGGGCGCCAGGCGGGCCGGGTCCAGCGGCGTGTCGCCCAGTTCGGCGTGCAGCGCGCGCACCAGCGGCAGGCAATCGCCCACCAGCGCCACGTCCACCCGCACCACCTTGTTGATGGATGCCGGGTCGATGTCGATGTGGATCTTGCGCGCATGCGGGCAGAATTCGGACAGCTTGCCCGTGATGCGGTCGTCAAAGCGGGCGCCGATGCACACCACCAGATCGGAATTGTGCATGGCCAGGTTGGCTTCCACCGTGCCGTGCATGCCCAGCATGCCGACAAACTGCGGATCGGACGCCGGAAACGCCCCCAGGCCCATCAGCGTCAGCGTGCAGGGCGCACCGCTGGCGCGCACCAGTTCGGTAAACGCCGCGCAGGCCTCGGGGCCGGCATTCACCAGGCCGCCGCCGCCGTAGAAGATCGGCCGCTTGGCCTGGGCGATCAGCGCGGCCGCGCGGCGCACGGCCGATTGCGGCAGCTTGGCCGCCAGCTTGCCCGCCTGGCGCCGGGCGCGCAGCGCGGCCAGCTTCTGCTGCGACGGCGCATACGCGTCATCGTCGGCATCGCGCGGCACGGCCAACTGCACATCTTTGGGAAAGTCCAGCAGCACCGGACCGGGCCGGCCCTGGCGCGTCAGTTCGAAGGCGCGGGCGGTCACGGCCGCCACGTCGTCCACTGCGCGCACCTGCGTATTCCATTTGGTGACCGACCGCGAGATGCCGATGGCGTCGCATTCCTGGAAGGCGTCGGTGCCGATGGCCGCCGTGGTGACCTGGCCGCTGATGCACAGCACCGGGATCGAATCGCACATGGCATCCAGCAAGCCGGACGTGGTGTTGGCCATGCCCGGACCGGATGTAACGAACACCACCCCGGTACGGCCAGTGCTGCGGGCGTAGCCCTCGGCCGCATGCACGGCCGCCTGCTCGTGGCGCACCAGCACGTGGCGCAGGCGCGGCTCGGCGTACAGGGCGTCGTACAGCGGCAGCACGGCCCCGCCGGGATAGCCGAAGACGGTATCCACCCCGTGCGCAATCAGCGTATCGAGCAGAATCTTGGCCCCGTTGGCAGGGGGCAGTTCAGGGGCGGCAAGCGCGGTGACGGCGGAGGGGTGCAGGCGATCGTTCATGCTATCCATCTTAGGGGCAAGTCCGAAGAATTTTTATCTTCTTTTCCACGAATTGCCGCCAAACGCAGTAAATTTGTCTGCAAATCGGAGGGATTGAAGAAAATGAACCTGGACAAGTTTGATTTGGCGATTCTGCGGGTGCTGCAAGAGAACGCCCGCGCCAGCCTGAACGACATCGGCGCCGCCGTCGGCCTGTCGTCCACCCCGTGCTGGAATCGGATCAAAAGAATGGAAGCCGCCGGCGTCATCCGCGGCTACACCGTCGACATCGACCCGGCCAGCCTGGGCTTCATGGACACCGTCATCGTCCACGTCACCCTGGAAAGCCACAGCGAAGAAACGCTCTATGAATTCGGCCGGGCGCTCGCCCAGATCCCCGAAGTGCTCGAAGCCTTCCTGGTCTCTGGCGACTACGACTACTATATCCGCATCGCCGTGCGCGACACCCGCGACTACGAACGGCTGCTACGCGAACAGCTCTACCGCATCCCCGGCATCCGCCACAGCAAATCCTGCTTCGTATTGCGCCGCCTGAAGGAAACCATGCTGCCCTTGACCGGACCGGCCACCTGAGCGGGCTGCGCCCTTAACGCAACACGTAATCCACCGGCTTGGCAGGCTCGGGCAGCGGCCGCACGCCCAGCCCTTCCAGCAGGTCCGTCTCGATCACCCGGGCCAACGCCGACAGCGGCAGGTCGTTTTCCTCGAGCCCGAACGGATCTTCCAGCTCGTCGCCCAGCGCGTCCAGCCCGAAGAACGTATACGCAATGATCGTCACCGCCACCGGCATCAGGTATTCCAGCGTGCCCACCAGCCCGAACGGCAACAGCAGACAGAACAGCCACGCCGTGCGATGCAGCAGCAGCGAATACGCAAAAGGCGAGGGCGTGAACTTGATCCGCTCGCAAGCCGCCTGGATCGCCGCGCACTGCGCCACCCGCTGCGTCAGCCCCTGGTAAAGAATGTCGCTCAGTTCCCCGCGCCGCAGACAGGCCGCCAGGTCCCGGTTGATCGCCATCAGCAGCGCGTCCGGCACATTGCGGCAGCCGGCCAGCGTCTCCAGCTCGTCCGGCTGCACCCACGGCTGCACCGCCGCCACCATGTCTTCATCGCGCAACCGCGCCGCCAACGCATAGCCAAAGCCGATACAGCGCCGCACCAGCCTTTCCTGCAACGGATTCGCCGTGCTCGCCGCCAGCAGCACCGCGCTCTCACGCGCCAGGCTGCGCGCCTGCACGATCAGGTCGCCCCACTGCTTGCGCGCTTCCCACCAGCGGTCATAGCAGACGTTGTTGCGAAACCCCATGAACACCGACAACGCCAGCCCGAACAGCGAAAACGGCACCGCCGACAGATGCGTCGGCGAAAACCATTGCCGGTGATACATCCACACCACCACGCACGACAGCAGCGTGATGACAAGAATCCGGCTGAAGATGCGGGGAATGATGGAGCCGCGCAAAACAAAGAACAGAGCCAGCGCGGAAGGACGCGGACGGACAATCATGGTGCGTATCGGTAAGAAACAAGGCGGCGCTCACTATACGCCTGTCATCCCGTCATGAGCACGCCGATATAATTCTGTTTCGTCTCACCGCCCACCCGCCGCCAATGACCACCGAAGACACCCCCATCAAGCCCTGGCACGTCGTGCGCCGCTCCAAGCTGCACGGCAACGGCGTCTTCGCCGCCCGCAAGATTCCCGCTGGCACCCGCATCATCGAATACGGCGGCGCCCGCATCAGCGCCAAAGAAGCCGACCGTCGCCACCCCACCAACCCCGACGATCCCTTCCACACCTTCTTCTTCGCCTTGAGCTCCGGCCGCGTCATCGACGGCGGCGACGAAGGCAACGACGCTCGCTGGATCAACCACTCCTGCGACCCCAACTGCGAAGCCCAGGAAGGCAAGCACGGCAAACGCGTCTACATCGTCGCCCTGAACGACATCCCGCGCGGCACCGAACTGTCCTACGACTACGGCCTGGTCCTGGACGGCCGCATCACCAAGGCCCTCAAGCAAGGCTACCGCTGCCTGTGCGGCACCCCCCCGTGCCGCGGCACGATGCTGGCCCTGCCCAAGAAAAAGAAAAAGAAAGAACCCGAGCAAGACGCCGCGCCGCAAGCCGCGGAATAAATCCGGCCCCGGGAACACCACCACGCTGCCGCCCCCCAAGGACGGCAGCCTACCCCGCAAGATCCTCCCCCCGCCAGCCCCTGGCCAGAACGCCAAGCCCCCCCGCCCCAACAACCTCCAAGCTGAAACCGCTCGAGCCCGGGGCGGCTGGGCCTTGGGTGCGCGGGGCGTGTAGATGCGCCCGAGGGAATCTGAAGGGAAGGCCGAAGGCCTGGACGAAGATGACGAAGGGGGAGTCCGGAGCGAAGGCTCCGGACCGCAATCGTAGCCCCGCGCACCCAAGGCCCAGCCGCCCCGGGCGTCAACAGAACCCCGCCCGACGCGAGCAGCCATCAATCCCCGATACCCATACTCCCCATAAGCATATTCTTCCCCCCTTCGCAGACAGGCGTAAAATCAAAAAGTCGTGAAAAACACGACAAGCAGTACGTCTTCAGGGCGGGGTGCAATTCCCCACCGGCGGTAAGCCATGCAATGTGGCAAGCCCGCGAGCGCCCGGCGTCCACCAGGACACCGGGGTCAGCAGATCTGGTGAGATGCCAGAGCCGACGGTCATAGTCCGGATGAGAGAAGATGTGCCGTCACATAACCAGCTGCCCGGGCCGTCAAGCGCCTGGCCAGCGGCTTTGCGTTCGGCTGTCCAATAGCCCTGAAACGTTTTTCGCCCACTTAATCCGCGAGAGCGTTTCAATGTCCAACACCATCGTCACCCAGCAGTCCTCCATCCCCAGCCTGGCTTCCCAGCCCTTCGCCGTGCGCCTGCAACGCGCCCTGCATCACCTGCGCCTGGGCCGTCCCGTCATTCTCATGGATGACTTCGACCGCGAAAACGAAGCTGACCTCATCGTCGCCGCCGACAAGCTCACCGTGCCCGTCATGGCCCAGCTCATCCGCGACGGCAGCGGCATCGTCTGCCTGTGCCTGCCCGGCGAAGTCCTTGACCGCCTTGACCTGGCCCCCATGGTCCAGCGCAACCAGAGCCGCTTCGCCACCGCCTTCACCGTTTCCATCGAAGCCCGCGAAGGCGTCAGCACCGGCGTATCCGCCGTCGACCGCGTCACCACCATCCGCGCCGCCATCTCGCCCACCGCCCAAAGCGAAGACATCGTCAGCCCCGGCCACGTCTTCCCCCTGCGCGCCCAGGCTGGCGGCGTTCTCACCCGCCGCGGCCACACCGAAGGGTCCGTCGACCTCGCCACCCTGGCCGGCCTGCGGCCCGCCGGCGTGCTGTGCGAACTCATGAACGCCGACGGCACCATGATGCGCGGCGCCGCCCTGGAGCGTTACGCCGCCCAGCATGGCCTGGTTGCCCTGACCATCGCCGAACTCGCCGACCACCTGCAACGCCTGCGCGACGGCCAGGCCGAAAGCATCGACGACCAGGTCCTGGAAATGGCCGCCACGGTCTGACGAAAAACGGCGCCCGCACAAGCGGGCGCCGTCAACGACGCATCAAGCCACGCGCGGCCACGTCAATCATCGGCCGCCACCCCTCTTGCTACGGAGCCGCCACCCGGCCCCGCAAGGCCATGGCCACCCCCACCGCGCCCAGCGCGCACGCGCCCCCCATCGCATACACCGCACCGTAGCCTTGATAGCCGGCCAGCCATCCGGCTAACGGGCTCGCGATGCCCAGCGCCACGTCCAGGAACGCCACGTACGCCCCCATCGCCGCACCACGGCTTGCCGCCGGCACCCGCCGCACCGCCTCCACCCCGAACGCCGGGAAGGCCAGCGAATAGCCCGCGCCGCTGAGCAACGCACCCGCAAACGCCCAGACCGGTGTCGCGCTCGTCCAGATCAGCCACTGGCCCACCGCCTCGATCAGCACGCACACCAGCGCCACCCGCGCGCCGCCCAGCTTGTCCGGCAAACCGGCAAAGAACACCCGCGCCAGGATGAAGCCGCCGCCGAACAACGTGAACATCCACGCCGCACCGCTCCAGCCGCGTTCGGCGAACAACAGGCTGATGAACGCCGTGATCACCCCGAAACCCACACTGGTCAGCGCCAGGCCCAGCCCGGGCAGCAGCACCAGCCCCAGCACCCGGTAGAACGGCGTGCGCACGCCGCCCGCCGCCCGCACACCGCGTTGCGGCAGCACCAGCGCCAGCGCCGCCACGGGAATCAGCACCGTCGCCCAGGCGATGCCGCCAAAGCCCGCCGCACCGAACAAGCGCATGCCAGCCGGCGCCCCCAGGCCGAACGCGGCGTAGATCGCCACGCCCACCCAGGCCATCACGCGGCCCGCGTTCTGCGGCCCCACGCGGCCCACGCCCCAGCTCAGCGCACCAGTGACGATCAGGCTTTCGCCGCAACCCATGATGGCCCGGCCGGCCATCAACGCGGCCAGCGCCGCCTGGGGCTGCTGCTGCGCCAGGCCATCGGCCAGCAGATAGAACAGGCCCGCAAGCGAGCCCAGCAGAAAGCCCACCACCACCGCAAGCTTGGCGCCGCGGCGGTCCGCCAGCGACCCCGAATAGGCGCGCGACAGCAGCGCCGCCGCGAACTGCATGCCGGCCACCACGCCCACCATCAGCGCGCCTTGCGCCAGCACGCCGTCCACGTACAGCGGCAGCACCGGCATCGGCAGGCCCACCATGAAAAAGCCAACGAACACGGCCAGCGCCAGCGGCAGTATCTGCATGAAAACGGGGCGCGCGACCCCGCCGGCCGCGGGCATAGCCCCGGCCGTCGATGAATTCGACATAGGTATTCCTTGAAAGGGAGAAGTGCAGCGTGATGCCTGGCCGCCGGAATCGGCGATGGCATAATCCGCCAGTACAGGGCGGACTCAAGCTGCCTGCCAGAAATTTTATGAGCCAACGCTCAGGTTTGAAACTCGCTTTCCCCGAACTCCATGACCAGCATCCCGCAGCCCCGTAAATCGCCGCGCCAGCAGCGGTCGCAGCAGACGGTCGAGACCATTCTGCAAGCGACAGCTCGCGTTCTGGCCGAACATGGCTACGCCGGCACCAACACCAACCTGATCGCCGAGACGGCGGGCGTCAGCGTCGGTTCGCTGTACCAGTACTTTCCCAACAAGAATGCGCTGATCGCCGCGCTGCACGACCGCCACGACAACCAGATGCTGGATGTCATCGACCAGGCGCTGCTGGGCAACCCGGCAGCCACCCTGCGCGAGCGCGTCGCGGCCATCGTCGGCGCCTCGCTGCATGCGCATCTGCTCGAGCCCGCGCTGCACCGCGTGCTGGAACGCGAGTTCCCGCTCTTCGACCAGCCGCGCGACCACAGCCGCGCCGACCAGGACATCCACCGGCGCATGCGCCACCTGCTGGAATTGCACCGCGCCGAGATCGCGCAGCACGATCGCGAACTGGCCACCTACGTGGTGCTGCGCATCATCGAATCGCTGGTGCATGCCGCTGCGCTGGAACCGCCGGCCGGTTTCACTCCGGCGCAGCTGGAACAGGCGGTGGTGGATGCCGTGATGGGTTACCTGGGCACGCCGCAGGCGGCGGCCCCGGCCAGGCCGGCCCGCAAGACGGCAGGCAAGGCCGCGCGCGGCGCCAAGGCGCAGACCTGACACCCGGCCTTACACCCGGCCTGACATCCGGCCTGACACCCCGGCGGGCGCATCGCGCCGCCCGCCACCCTTATTCATGCGGGATCTTGCCGGGCTACGCCCGCGCCATGCGGGCCAGGCAATCGGCAGCGTCGCCCACCACGATGTGCGCGCTGCACGCGAGCATCAGGTTCAGGTTCATGCCGAAGTCTTCGACCGTGAACCCTTGCGCGTCCACGGCACGTGAAGCGTCGTCGGCCGCCACGCCCACGGCGGACTGTTCGAGCAGGCTGCCGGCCTGCGAGGTATAGCCCCATACCGGCTTGCCGCAGGCGATTGCGTAGCCGACCTCGAACGCCGTGCCGGAATCGGGCTCGGCGCCGCGGAAGGGGTTCAGGTTGGCCATGACCAGATCGGCCCGGCGGATCATCGCCACGTTGGCGCGGTAGATCCATTGCGCCAGCGGCGCGCCGGCCAGGCCGGGCGGAGGCACGTTGTCCAGCGGGTACAGGCCTTCGAAACCGTAGGTAGCCACCAGCGCCTTGAGCCGCTGGCCGTGCGCCACGGCATCGGGCAGGAACACGTCGAAACCGGCCAGGTAGACGCGGCGCATGGCGGGTTATTCCGGGTCGGTAACGGTGAACGCTTCGCCGGTGGCGAAGAATGAGCCGCCCGCCAGGTAGTGCACGGAGCGGCGCGAATCATCGTTGAAGTGCCAGCGGTTGCCCGAAAACACATCGGGCGCGGCCCACGCGGCCACGACTTCGCCGATGAACAGGTCGTAGGCCTGCTGGTTGTGGGGCTCGGGCACGACCTTGCATTCCAGCCAGCCCAGGCAACCCTCGACCAGCGGCGCGCCGATCTTGCTGGCGGCAAAGGTGGACAGGCCCGCGGCCTGGAACTTGTCGGCGTCAGTGCCCGAATGCGACCCTACCTGCAAAGTGGCCTGCGCCTGGGCGCGTGACGGAATGCACAGCGCAAATTCACCCGAGGCCTCGATCAGCTTGCGGGTGTAGGTGTTCTTGTCCACCACCACCAGCATCTTGGGCGGGCTGAAATCCAGCGGCATGGCCCAGGCCGCGGCCATGACATTGCGCTCACTGCCGTGCGCGCTGGTGACCAGCACGGTGGGGCCGTGGTTCAGCAGCAGGTAGGCGCGGGGCAGGTCGACGGGTTCGATGGCGGACATGGGGGGCCTGTGAAAACTAGAACATGCCGTTCTTGTTGGCGGGGTTTTCCGGGATTTCCTGGCTGACGTCCCAGTGCTCGACGATCTTGCCGTTTTCGACGCGGAAGATGTCCACCACGGCCTGGCCGCGGTCTTCGGGCGATTCTTTCCACAGGTTGTGGATGACGACCAGGTCGCCTTCGGCGATCACGCGCTTGATGTCGACCGTGGCTTGCGGATGCTGTTCGAAGTAATGGGGGAAGAAGTCCACCATCGGTTCGACGCCGTCGCGCATGTAGGGGTTGTGCTGCGTGTAGTTGTTCTTGGCGACGTACAGGCGCACCGCCTCGTCGATCTCGCGGTCCTGGAACATCATGCGGAAAAACGCCACCACGATGTCCTTGTTCGACTGCGGGGCGGCCGCCTGCGCCGGCGCAACCGCCAGGCAGCTGGAGGCCAGCAGCATACAGAGGGCCAGCGATTTCAACTTCATGCTCATACAACTACTCGGGTCGTGACGCCTGGTGGCGGCCTGCCAGTTTACAAACAAATGGGGACCATTCGACCCTACTGGCAGCGCGGCATTGGCGCAAAACGAAGCCCCCTTGGAGCGCAAGGGGGCAACGGGGCGGCGGCTATCGCGCGCAAACAACACTGGCGGCGACACCGCCGAAATTGCTTGCCCGGGTCAGTAGCCCACGGTAAAGCGGCGGCGCGAGTGCTTGGGCGTCTCGATTTCGTCGGCCAGGGCGATGGCGTAGTCTTCCATCGAGATCCAGCTCTTGCCGTCATCGTCAGCCAGCAGCGAGTCGTCGCCGACGCGGAAGGTGCCGGTGCGCTCGCCGGGTTCGAACAACGCCGAGGGCGACAGGAACGTCCAGTTCAGCACTTTTTCCTGACGCAGCGTATCCAGGAACACGACGCCCGCACGGGCCTCGGGCTTGTAGGCGTCGGGGAATTCGGGGGTGTCGATCAGCATCTTGCCGGGCGCCACTTGCAGGCTGCCTGCACCGCCCACCACCAGCAGGCGCGGCACGCCGGCGTCTTTCACGGCGGCCAGCAGCGGCTTGGCGTCGGCCGACACGAAGCGCGAGGCGCTGACCACGGCGTCGTGGCCCTTGAGCAGCGGGGTCAGGCCTTGCGGGTCGGTGGCGTCGCCCTGCTGGATGGTCAGGCCGGGCTGGGGATTGACGTCGCCCAGGTTGCGGGCAATGCCCGTCACCTGGTGGCCACGCTTGAGCAATTCGTCTGCCACGCGCGAACCGACGCGGCCGGTAATTCCGATCAATGCGATTTTCATGGTCTTGCTCCTTGGAAGGTTGGACAAAGCCATACTATTCGGCCAGATCGGTTCCAGGAACTCACGGAGACGGAAGAGTTTTTTGCATTCCGTGCACCAATGAGCCCCCTGGCCGCCCGGCCGTATCAAGTCGCGACGCGCTGCGCCTGATACACCTGCAGATGCGCGTAGGCCGTACGCAGCGTGGTGGCGTCCACGCCCAGCGTCTGCGCGCGGCGCACCATGTCACCGACGATGTGGTCGGCCTCGACCGGCAGGCCCTGGCGCAGGTCGCGGAACATCGACGCGGTCATGGGCTGGGTCGGATCGGTCAGGATCTTGAGCGCGGCGGCATCGGCATCCGGCCGCACCGCGTGGCCGCTGGCGGCCGCGACCGACTGCGATTCGCGCAGCAGGCCGCGCACGATGTCGGCGCCGTCATTGGTGGACACGATCTGGCCAACGGTGCCGCGCATCAGGCAGGTGGCGGCGGCCAGGGTGGTCAGGAAAACGTATTTTTCCCAGATGTCCTGGTGGATATCTTCGCTGAGACGGCTGACGTATTCGCCGCCGTCCAGTGCGTCGGCCAGGGCCGTGCAACGGGCGCTGCGGGCCGGGCCCGCGCGTTCGCCGAAGACGATGCTGGCGTGCTTGCCCAGGTGGATGACCTGGCCTTCGGCGCCCAGCGTGGCGTTGATCTGGCACAGGCCGCCCAGCACCCGGTGGGGTTCGAATTCGCGGTCCAGCACGTCGTACTGCAGCACGCCGTTCATGATGGGCAGCACGGCGGTGTCCGGCCCCACGGCGGGGCGGATGGCGTCGATGGCGCTTTGCAGGTCGTAGGCCTTGCAGCTGAGCACCACCACGTCGTAGAAGCCTTGCAGCGTGTCGGCGGTGGCCAATTGGGGTTGCAGCGTCACATCGCCGAACGGGCTCTGGATGCGCAGCCCCTGTTCGCGCAGCCGCGCCGCGCGGGCCTCGCGCACCAGGAAGGTCACGTCCGCGCCCGCCTGGGCGGCGCGTCCGCCGAAATAACCACCGGTGCCGCCGGCACCCAAGAACAACAACCGCATGCCTGTCTCCTGTGCCCGTCGGAAGCGCGGGCCGATGGTGAAATTATGCGCCCGAGGCGGCATCCGGCGCAGGGCCGGCGGTGCAGGCCGCCCACGGCCCGGACAGGCGGGCGGCGGGTCAGGCGGGTGTCAGGTGAAATGACCGTGGCGCGGCCCCGGCCGGACCCGAAGGCCCTCGGCCGGTCAGGCAGGGTGGATGTGCCGCGCCCAGGCCTCGTAGCCGCCGCGCAGGGCCCAGGTATTGGGATAGCCGGCTGCCCGCAGGCGCGCGGCCAGCATGGCCGCGGAGACCTCGTTGGGGCAGGCGCAATAGACCACGATGTCGGCGGCCTGCGCATCGGCCGCCAGCGCCGGCAAGGGTGCGCGCAGGTCGACGGCGATGGCGCCGGGGATGCGGTCGGCCTCTTGCTGCGCCTCGGGCCGGACGTCGAACACCAGCGTGTTGCGGCCGTCCTGGCGCCACTGCATCAGTTCGTCGACCGACAGCCGCGGAATCACGCGCAGGTTGCGCTTGAGCACCCAGCGGCGCAGGCCGCGCGCCGTGATGTACAGCGCCAGCACCGCCGCCAGGATGGCCAGCCCCATCGGGCCGTAGGTGCCCAGCACGTCCAGCACATCGTTGACGACGCTGTGGAACAGGCCGCCCAACAACAGGGCAGAGCCCGCCCAGATCAGGGCGCCGACCAGGTCGTAGGCCAGAAAGCGCCGGTAGGGCGTATTGGTCAGGCCCGCCATGACGGTGGACAGCGCCCCCGCGCCAGGCAGGAACTTGCACACCAGCAGGGCACGCACGCCGATGCGCAGGTACAGCCGCTGCGTCTGGCGGATGCAGGAATCCTGCGACAGCGACAGCTTGCAGACCACGCCCAGCAGCCGCGAGCCATAACGCCGCCCGGCCACGTACCAGAGCGTGTCGGCCAACAGGCAGGCGACGGTGGCGGCCAGCCAGGGCGTCAACCAGCCGCCCGCGCCGGCCAGGGCGCCCGCGGCGATCAGCATGGGGTAGGCGGGCACGGGCAGCCCGGCCTGTTCGACCAGCACGTTGGCGAACACGAGCCACCCGCCGTACTGCTCGAGCAGCAATTGAATGTCTTGCATGGTGTTTTCCGGCTTGCCGCGCCCAGCGCGGCTCTTTGCTGGAATTTTAGGCTTCTGCCCAGCCCGCGGACGCTCAAGCGGACCGCAACAGGCTGTTCCAGCACGAAAGTGTCCACGCCCCGCGACGGTGCGCACCATCTTGGTGCCACCTTTCCCCGCCAGGGTGCCTATAATCCCGCCCGGCCATCAGGATTCCCCCGACTTGCCGCGGGAATGCCCCATGGCATACAACTTGCTTCGCCAGGACTGGCTGCGAACCCGCCCATTCGGATGGGGCGCGCTGCCCCGGCAGCCCCCCTTCCGATGACCGATCCCACGCCTTCGTTTCCGCCCGCCCACGCGTGCCGCGCCGCGACGCCCGGACATCGCCGCCTGTCTCCCCATTCCCTTTCCATCCCCGCGAAGGAGCCTTCCGCATGAAATCCTTTTCCCTCCCGGCTGCAGGCGGCATTGCCCGCCGCGGCCTGCTCAAGCTGGCCGCGGCTGCCGCCGCCGGCGCGCTGCTGTTCTCGGGCGCTGCCCAGGCGCAAGCGCCCGCCAAGCTCAAAGTGGCCGCCATCTACACGGTGCCGGTCGAGCAGCAATGGGTGTCGCGCATCCACAAGGCGCTGACCGCCGCGCGCGACCGCGGTGAAATCGACTACACCTTCTCGGAAAACGTCACCAACGCCGACTACGAACGCGTCATGCGCCAGTACGCCGAGCAGGGCAACAAGCTGGTGGTGGGCGAAGCCTTCGCCGTGGAAGCCGCCGCCCGCAAGGTGGCCAAGGACTATCCGCAGACCGCCTTCCTGATGGGTTCTTCGGGCAAGCCGCAGCAGCCCAACTTCTCGGTGTTCGACAACTACATCCAGGAACCGGCCTACCTGACCGGCATGATCGCCGCCGGCATGAGCAAGACCGGCAAGATCGGCCTGGTGGGCGGCTACCCCATTCCTGAAGTGAACCGCCTGATGCAGGCGTTCATCGAGGGCGCCAAGGAAGTGAACCCCAAGACCGAATTCACCGTGACCTTCATCGGCTCGTGGTTCGATCCCCCCAAGGCCAAGGAAGCCGCCTTCGCCATGATCGACAAGGGCGCGGACGTGCTGTACGCCGAACGCTTCGGCGTGTCGGACGCCGCCAAGGAACGCGGCAAGCTGGCCATCGGCAACGTCATCGACACCCAGCCGCAGTACCCGGAAACCGTGGTGGCCTCGGCGCTGTGGAGCATGGAACCCACCATCGACGAAGCGCTCAAGCAGGTCAAGGGCGGCACGTTCAAGGCGGCGGATTTCGGCCAGTACTCGCTGATGAAGTACAAGGGTTCGTCGCTGGCGCCGCTGGGCACCTTCGAAAGCAAGATTCCGGCTGACCTGATCGCCAAGGTGCAGGCCAAGCAGAAGGCCATCCTGGACGGCAGCTTCACGGTGCAGGTCGTCGACAAAGAACCCAAGTCCTCGGCACGATGAACCAAACGCCTCTCGCCCTGCGTCTTGCGGGGATCACCAAACGCTTCGGCAGCCTGACGGCCAACGATGATGTCTCGCTGACCCTCGCGCAGGGCGAGGTGCTGGCCTTGCTGGGCGAGAACGGCGCCGGCAAATCGACCCTGGTGTCGATTCTGTTCGGCCACTATGTGGCCGACGCCGGCAGTATCGAAGTCTTCGGCCAGCCCTTGCCCCCCGGCCGGCCCGACGCCGCGCTGGCGGCGGGCGTGGGCATGGTGCACCAGCACTTCACGCTGGCCGATAACCTGACCGTGCTGGACAACATCATGGTCGGCACCGAATCGCTGTGGAAGCTGGCGTCCGGCCGCGGCCAGGCGCGCCGCCGCCTGGTCGAACTGGGCCAGCGCTTCGGCCTGGGCGTGGACCCGGATGCGCGCGTGGGCGGCCTGTCGGTCGGCGAGAAGCAGCGCGTCGAAATCCTGAAGGCCCTGTACCGCGGCGCCAAGGTGCTAATCCTGGACGAACCCACTGCGGTGCTGACGCCCCAGGAAGTGCAGGACCTGTTCGCGACCCTGCGCGGTTTCGTGGACGAGGGCCTGGCCGTCATCTTCATTTCGCACAAGCTGGACGAAGTGATGGCCGTGTCGCGCCGCGTCGCGGTGCTGCGCCAGGGCAAGCTGGTGGCCGAACGCGACACCGCCGCCACCACGCCGGCCGAATTGGCCGAGCTGATGGTGGGCCGCAAGGTCGCCATGCCGCACGCCGAAGCGATGGCGGCGGCCGGCCAGGCCGCGCCGGTGGTGACGCTGTCGCAGGTCACCGTGCGCGACAGCCGCGACGGCGCGCCGCGCCTGGACAGCCTGGACCTGGTCGTGCACAAGCACGAGATCGTGGCCATTGCCGGCGTAGCCGGCAACGGCCAGCAGGCGCTGGTGTCGGTGCTGACCGGCCTGCGCCTGCCGTCGGACGGCACCATCCGCCTGGGTCCCGAGCATGCGGCCGCGCCCACCACGCCGGCCGGCTGGACGGCGGCACAAGTGGGCCGCATTCCCGAAGACCGCCACGGCGAAGGCGTCATCGGCGACAGCCCGCTGTGGGAAAACGCCATTGTCGAAGACCTGAAGGACCCGCGCTTCGCCCGCTACGGCGTGGTGCGCGCCAGCGCCGGCCGCGCCTACGCGGCGGCCCTGGCCAAGCAGTTCGACGTGCGCGCGGCCTCGCTGGACGTGCGCACCCGCAGCCTGTCGGGCGGCAACATGCAGAAGCTGATCCTGGGCCGCACGCTGGCGCGCGAACCGCGCCTGATCGTTGCCGATCAGCCCACCTGGGGCCTGGACATCGGCGCGGTCGCCTACGTGCGCGAGCAGCTGCTGGCCGCGCGCCGTCGCGGCGCGGGCATCCTGCTGGTGTCCGAAGACCTGGAAGAAATCTTCGCCCTGGCCGACCGCATCGCGGTGCTGTGCGGCGGCAAGCTGGTCGCGGTCAAGCCCGTCGGCCAGTGGACGCCCGCAACCGTCGGCCTGGCCATGACGGGCACGCGCGCGTGACGCGCCGCGCCCCCACTCATTGAGCATTTCTAGAATGAAACTGACCCTGGAACGCCGCCCCGAGCCCAGCCGCGCCGCGCTGGCCCTGGCGCCTATCGCGGCCATCCTCTTCACCCTGGCCATCTGCGCGCTGCTGGTGGCCTGGGCGGGCGCGCCCGTCGGCCGCACCTACGCGCTGCTGTTCGAAGGCGCGTTCGGTTCGCGCTTCGCGCTGTCCGAAACGCTGACCCGCGCCACGCCGCTGATGCTGACCGGCCTGGCGTGTGCCGTGGCGTTTCGCGCGCGCTTCTACAACATCGGCGCCGAAGGCCAGCTGTACCTGGGCGCGCTGGCGGCCGTGGCCGTGGGCGGCATGCATGACGGCACGGGCTTTGACCTGCCGCTGCCCGTGCTGTTCTCCGGCATGATGCTGGCCGCGGCGCTGGCCGGCGCCTTGCTGCTGCTGATTCCCGCCTTGCTCAAGACCCGCCTGGGCGTGGACGAAGTGGTGACCACGCTGCTGGGCAACTTCATCGTGCTGCTGTTCGTATCGATGATGCTGGATGGCCCCATGAAAGACCCGATGGCCATGGGCTGGCCGCAGTCGGTGGCGCTGAACCCCGACCTGGAACTGGGCAAGCTAATCGAACGCACCCGCGCCCATACCGGCCTGCTGTGGGCCGCCGGCCTGGCGCTCGGGCTGTGGCTGCTGAACCGCTACACGGTGTTCGGCTTCCAGATGCGCGCGGTGGGCGCCAATGCGCATGCCTCGCGCTTTCTGGGGCTGCCGGTCAGCCGCGTCATGCTGGGCACGGCCATGCTGTCGGGCGCGCTGGCCGGGCTGGCCGGCGCCATCGAAGTGGCGGGCCGCACCGGCTATGTCACGCTGGACATGTCGCCGGGCTATGGCTACACCGGCGTGGTGGTGGCCATGCTGGCCGGGCTGCATCCGCTGGGCGTGATCCTGGCCAGCATCTTCGTGGCCGGCATGCTGGTCGGCGCCGACAGCATGAGCCGCGCCATTGCCGTGCCGAACTACATCGCCGACGTCATCGTCGCCACTTCGTTGCTCGCCATGCTGGTCGCGACGCTATTCGCGCAGTACCGCCTGCGCCGCCACCGGGCTTGAGGAGCACGCCATGGAATGGATGGACCTGTTGAGTTCCGCGGCCTTCTGGGTCGCCGTGTTGCGGCTGGCGACGCCGCTGATCCTGGGCACGCTGGGCGTGCTGCTGTGCGAACGCGCCGGCGTGCTGAACCTGGGCATCGAAGGCATCATGGCCGCCGGCGCCTTCACCGGCTGGCTGGTGGTGTACCTGGGCGCACCGCTGTACGTGGGCGTGCTGGCGGCCGCGTTTGCGGGCGCCGTGTTCGGCCTGCTGCATGCCGTGCTGACCGTGCCGCTGGGTTTGTCGCAGCACGTGTCCGGCCTGGGCGTGACGCTGCTGGCCACCAGCCTGAGCTACTTCGCGTACCGCGTCACGTTTCCCAGCGTGAACACGCCGCCCACCATCACGCCGTTCGCGGAAATGAAGTTCCTGGATGGCATTCCGCTGATCGGCCCGGTACTGGCCGGCCAGACGCCGATGACGCTGCTGGCGCTGGCCGCCGTGCCGATCCTGGCCTGGGTGCTGAACCGCACGCCGGTCGGCCTGGCCATCCGCATGGTGGGTGAAAACCCCGCCGCCGCCGAAGGCCAGGGCCTGTCGGTCACGCGGCTGCGCATGGGCGCCATCGTGGCCGGCTCGGCGCTGATGGGCGTGGCCGGCAGCTTCCTGACGCTGGCGGCGTTCAATGCCTTCTTCTTCAATATGGTCAACGGCCGCGGCTGGGTCTGCGTGGCGCTGGTGGTGTTTGCCTCGTGGCGGCCCGGCAAGGCGCTGCTGGGCGCGCTGATCTTCGCGTTCTTCGATGCGCTGCAGCTGCGCCTGCAACAGGGCGGGGCGGCCTTGCCGGGCCTGCCCGAACTGCCGTATCAGGTGTACCTGATGCTGCCCTATATCCTGTCCATCCTGGCCCTGGTAGTGATGGCGCGCCGCGCCGCCTACCCGCAGGCCCTGATGAAGCCCTACCGCAAGGGCGAACGGTAATCCACAAGGTGTGACTATGCTCGATCTCATCATCAAGAACTGCACGCTGCCCGACGGCCGCCAGAACATCGACATCGGCGTGGCCCAGGGCCGCATCGCCGCGCTCGAACCGGCCCTGAAGGCCCAGGCAGCCCAGACGATAGACGCCGCCGGCCAGCTGGTCGCGCCGCCGTTCGTCGATGCGCACTTTCACATGGACTCCACCCTGTCGTTCGGCCTGCCGCGCGTGAACCAGTCGGGCACGCTGCTCGAGGGTATCGCGCTGTGGGGCGAGCTCAAGCCGCTACTGACGCAGGAAGCACTGGTGGAACGTGCGCTGGCCTATTGCGACTGGGCCGTGGCCCGCGGCCTCCTGGCGATTCGCTCGCACGTGGACGTATGCGACCCGCGCCTGCTGGCCGTGGAAGCGCTGCTGCACGTGCGCGAAAAGGTCAAACCCTACCTGGACCTGCAACTGGTGGCCTTCCCGCAGGACGGCGTGCTGCGCGCGCCCGGCGCGCTGGACAACCTGAAGCGGGCGCTGGACATGGGCGTGGACGTGGTGGGCGGCATTCCCCACTTCGAACGCACCATGCAGGACGGTGCGGAATCCGTGCGCATCCTGTGCGAGCTGGCCGCCGAACGCGGCCTGCGCGTGGACATGCACTGCGACGAAAGCGATGACCCGCTATCGCGCCACATCGAAACGCTGGCGTATCACACGCAGCGCCTGGGCCTGCAGGGCCGCGTGACGGGTTCGCACCTGACGTCCATGCATTCGATGGACAACTACTACGTGTCCAAGCTGATCCCGCTCATGCGCGAAGCCGGCGTGTCGGCGATTGCCAACCCGCTGATCAACATCACGCTGCAAGGCCGCCACGACACCTATCCCAAGCGCCGCGGCATGACGCGCGTGCCCGAGCTGCTGGCTGCCGGCGTGCCGGTGGCCTTCGGCCACGACTGCGTGATGGACCCCTGGTACAGCCTGGGTTCGGGCGACATGCTGGAAGTGGCGCACATGGGCCTGCACGTGGCCCAGATGACCGGCCAGGACGCCATGCGCGCCTGTTTCCAGGCCGTGACGGCCACGCCGGCCGCCATCCTGGGCCTGGACGACACAGGCCTGGCCGTGGGCAAGCGTGCCGACCTGGTGCTGCTGCAAGCGCGTGACCCGGTCGAAGCGCTGCGCCTGCGCGCCACGCGCCTGATGGTCCTGCGCGCCGGCAACGTCGTCGCAACCACGCCGCCGGCCACCGCCACGCTGAACCTGCCCGGCCGTCCGGCCCAGGTCAGCTTCCAGACACCGGCCCGCTGACCCTGCTGCGGGCCTGTCCGGATCAGGCTTCCGACACCGGCCCGCCGACGTACCCCGGCCGCTTGGCGGCCGTGACGATGATCTCGACCAGCAGGTCGGGCGAGGCCAGCTTGGCTTCGCAGGTGGCGCGGGTGGGCAAGGCATTGGCCGGCGCCCACTCGGCCCACACGGCGTTCATGCCGGCGAAATCCCGGTCGATGTCCTTCAGCCAGATCTGCACCGACAGCAGCCGCGTCTTATCGGTGTCGGCCTTGGCCAGGTAGCCGTCGATCTTGGACAGCGCGTCGCGCGTCTGCTCGGTAATGCCGCCGGCCGCCGACGAGGTGACGCCGGCAACGTACACCGTGTCGCCGTGGATCACGATGCGGCTCAGGCGCTGGTTGGAGTCCTTGCGCACGATATCAGTCATGGATGCTGCTCCTTGGGGGATGAGGCCGGCGCCTGCGCGGCGCTGGCGAAACGATCAATGGCGAAGGGCGCGATCGGAAGATCGGTCGCCCCGGTAGTGATCAGATCGGCCATGATACGGCCCACGATGGGGCCCAATTCGAAGCCGTGTGCCGAAAAGCCGAATGCATGGAAGGCGGTCTCGTGGCGCTGGCTGCGGCCGATGACAGGAATTTCATCGGGCATGGCGGCTTCGATGCCGGCCCAGCCGCGGTTCACCACCGCGCCGCGCATGTGCGCAAACAGATCGCAGACGGTGCGCGCGCCTTCGGCCAGCGAGCGGAAATCCAGCTCGGTCCATTCTGCGTCGCGGTCGACCCAGGCGCGGCGGCCGCCGCCGATCAGCACCGTGCCGTTGGCCCGCTGCTTGAACGACAGCGGGCGGCCGGTACCCAGCACCACCGCATCCAGGAAGTGATCCATGCGCAGCGTCACCAGCATCATGGGGCTGATGGCGACAAGCGGCACCGGTTCGCCCCAGTCTGCCGCCACGCGATCGGCCCAGGCGCCCGCGCAATTGAGGATCTGCGGCGCGGTGTAGACCCCGGCGTCCGTCTCGACGCGCCACTGGCCGGCTTCGCGTGCGGTGCGCTGCACCCGTACCCCTTCCAGGAAACGCGCGCCCAGGCTGGCGGCCTTGCGGCGAAAGGCCAGCGTGGTGCGGTAGGGGTCGGCGGCCGCGTCCTCTCGTGCGATCAAGCCGCCGTGCACGGTAGGCGCCAGCGCCGGAATCATCGCCAGCAGATCCTCGCGGGATATCCACTGCTCGTGGGTGTAGCCATGTGATTGCATCGTGGCCAGCCGCTCGCGCAGCGTGGCCGCGTCCGCCTCGTTTTCGGCCACGCGCACCTGGCCGTGCTGTTCGAAGCCGCAGTCGTCGTCGACCAGCTCGCCGATGCGATACCAGAGGTCACGCGAGGCCAGCGCCAGCGGCACCTCGGCCAGATGCCGCGCCAGCGTGCGCACGCCGCCCGCATTCACGCCGGATGCATGCCGGCCCACGTAGTTCTTTTCGATCACCAGCGCCGGCACGCCCGCACGCGCCAGGTGCAGGGCGGCCGAACTGCCATGTAAGCCGCCGCCGATGATGATGACCGCGGCCGACCGGGAAGCGTCCGTCATGTCGGCCCTCCTATTTTTTCAGGCGCACCACTGCCTGGCGGGAATCATCGGTCTGCGGCAGCGACGCCAGCTCGCCCAGGGTCAGCGGTTTGGTCGGAAAGCGCAGCCGGTAGTAGCCCACTTCCTCTACCGGCACGCCGCGTTCCTCGGCGATGATCTCCGACACGGTCAGGCCGCAGAACCGTCCCTGGCACGGACCCATGCCGCAGCGCAGGAAGGCCTTCATCTGGTTCGGACCGCTGCAGCCCAGCTTGACGGTGTCGCGCACCTGCGCCGCGGTGACTTCCTCGCAGCGGCAGACGATGGTGTCGCCGGTGGGGCGGCGCAGGGCTTCGGGCGCCTTGTACAGCGCGTCGAAGAATTCGCGGCCGCGCACGGCGCGCGCCAAGGCGGCGCGGGGCGCGGCGGCCTCGTTGTCGCGGCGGGCGGCGTCGATGCGGCCCAGCAGATGCGCGGCTTGCAATGCGGCCAGGCGGCCACGCTGTTCGGCCGCCAGCGCGCCGGCAATGCCGGCGCCGTCGCCCGCCATGCCCACGCCATCCACCGACGTCAGGCCCCAGTCGTCCACGTCGGGCTCCCAACAGTCCAGCGCGCCGTTCCAGCGGTGCTCGATGCCGATGGCACGCGACAGGTTGACGTTGGGCACCACGCCCTGGTGCAGCATCAGCTGCTGCGCCGGCAAGGTCTTGGTCACACCGCCCACGGTGTAGCGCACGCTTTCCAGCTTGCCGTCGCCCAGCGCTTGCAGCGCCGTCACGCCCTTGATGATGGGCACGGCGGCTTTCACGGCGCGCAGCAGTGACAGGCCCTTGCCCAGGTAGGGCGACCGCAGAAAGCCCCACACCTTGGGCAGCGCCTGGCGCAAGCGTCCCGGCGGGGTGGTTTCGAGCAAGGCGTCGATCTTCACCCCTGCGTTCAGGTATTGCCAGGCCACCAGGTACAGCAGGGGGCCGCTACCGGCCAACACCGTGCGGTCGCTGGGCACCATGCCGGCGGACTTCAGCAGGATCTGCGCCGCGCCCGCGGTGATGACGCCGGGCAGCGTCCAACCCGGAATCGGGAAGGGCCGTTCCTGCGCGCCCGTGGCCAGCAGCAACCGGCGCGCATGCAGGATGCGTGCTTCGCCCGCCACCGAATAGGCCACCTCGAAACCCTGTTCGGGCTGTGGCGCGGTGCGTTCGGCCACGGCCCACACGGTGGCGCCCGGCACGTAATGCGCACCGGATTGCTTGAACGGTTCGACCAGCGAGGCGCCGTGCCAGTAATCCGGCCCCAGGATCGCGCGATTGGTGACCGGCGTGGTGGTGATGGCGCGGTAGATCTGCCCGCCGGGCGCGGGTTGCTCGTCCAGCAGCACCGTATCCACGCCCAGGCGCGCGGCCGTCGTCGCGGCAGCCATACCGGCAGGGCCGGCGCCCACCACCAGCACATCGCATTGCGTCGTCTCGATCATGCCTGCACCTTGCGCGCGCCCAGCTGGCGCTCGATCTTCATGCCTTCGCGCACGGCCGTCATGCAGCCCTGCTGGTTCGCCTGGCCATCGATGGTGACCAGACAGTCGTAGCACACGCCCATCATGCAATAGGGTCCGCGCGGCACCTCGCCCACGGCCGTATCGCGACAGGCCTGCATGCCGCCGGCAAACAGCGCCGCGGCGACGCTGTCGCCCTGGCGGCATTGCAGGTCGGCGCCGTTGACCGTTACCCGCACCGGCGCGCCCTGCGCCTGGCGCTGAGCCTCATCAAGCCTCTTGAACATGGAACCTCCGGGTCGAGAACGGCGCCATGTCGTCGGCCAGCTTGCCGGCGGCGATCATGGGCGCGAGTTTGAGCGCATGCGCGGCGGCCAGCGTCACGCCGCTATGACAGGTGGCCACGAAGGCCCCGGGACACGTTTCGGATTGCTGGTAGATCGGAAAGCCGTCTTGCGACATCACCCGCAGCGCGGCCCAGCTGCGCACCACGCGCACCTCGCGCAGCGCCGGCAGCGTGCGCAGTGCCCGATCGGCCAATGTACCCAGGATGGGCAAGCCCACCAGGTTGTCCACATAGCCGGCTTCTTCCTGCGAATCGCCGATCAGCCACGTGCCTTCGTCGGTCTGGCGCAAGGTCGACAGCGGCGTTTCCAGCAGGCGGCGGGTGCGTTCCAGCACCACGATCTGGCCGCGTTGCGGGCGCACCGGCACGGCCAGGCCCACCTGTTCGCCCAGCGCCTTGTTGGACAGCCCGCCGGCCAGCACCACCTTGTGCGCGCGCACGGTGCCGGTGGGCGTGGCAATCTCGAACACGCCGTCGCGCTGGCGGATCTGCTGTGCCGGGCAGCGCGGCAAGTAATCCACAACCCGCTGTGCAAAACTCATGTGCAGCGCGCGCAGCAGCTTGAGCGGATTGGCGATGCCGTCGACCGGCGTCCAGGTGGCGCCGCGCACGTCCGGGCCGATGCCCGGCACCAGGTCGGCCACCTCGGCGCGGTCCAGCATCTTCCAGTCGTATTGCGCCATGCCGGGCTGTGCCAGCAGCGTCTTCATGAAGGTGGCGCGCGCGTCCATCTCTTCATCGCTCAACAGCACATGCAGGCCGCCGCGCTGTTCCAGGTGCACGTCCACGCCGGTTTCTTCGTGCAGCAGCGCCGCCAGTTGCGGCCAGGCCGTGGCCGACGTCATGGTCCAGACGCCATAGCGCGGCTGGCCCATGCCCTTGCTCTGCACCCACACCAGGCCGAAGTTGCCGCGCGACGCGCGGTATGCGACATCGCCCTCGTCCAGCACGGCGACGTGATCCAGTTCGCGCCGCAGCCCGTAGGCCACGGCCGAACCGACCAGACCGCCGCCGATCACCGCGGCATCGTAGATGCCCCGGTGCGTCGGCGCACGCGGCGCCCGTTCTTTCTCGTCCGTCATTAGCGTCCCTTTCCAACAAACAGCTTTTCCAGGCCGACCAGGCGGTCCAGGATGAAGATGGCGATGATCGTCACGTAGATCAGCACGGCCGATACCGCCGTCACCAGCGGATCGATGGTGTCTTCGATGTGCAGGAAGATGCGCACCGGCAGCGTGGTGGTCGACGGCGAGGCAATGAAGATCGACATGGTCAATTCATCGAAGCTGGTGATGAAGGCAATCACCCAGCCGCTCACCACGCCCGGCAGCAACAGCGGCAGCACCACGCGCCGGAAGGCCGTCCAGTTCGAGGCACCCAGCGATTGCGCGGCGCGCTCCAGCGCCGGGTCGATGCCGGTGGCCGACGCCAGCACCAGCCGCAGCGCATAGGGCATGACCAGGATCACGTGCGCCACGACCAGCCCCACATACGTGCCGGCCAGGTTCACGGTGGTGAAGAACTTCAGGAAGGCCAGGCCCAGCACCACGTGCGGAATCATCAGCGGCGACAGGAAGAACGCCACCAGCGCCTCGCGGCCGCGAAAGCGGTTGCGCGCCAGCGCCAGCGCGCTGGGCACCGCCAGCGCAATCGCCACGGTGGCCGACAAGGTGCCCAGGCCCAGGCTGAACCAGAACGCTTCGATAAAGCGCGGGTTGTCGAGAATGGCGCGGAACCACCGCAGCGACAGGCCGCCGCTGGGCAGCGAGATGAAGCCTTCGGACGTGAAGGCCACCGCGCACACCATCACGATGGGCGCCAGGATGAACAGAATGAAGACGGTATGGAACAGCAGGCCGATCGGACCATTGCGGAAGTTCATGTCAGGCCCCCGATTGGTTGAAGACCGCGCCATAGCGACGCTCGATGATCCGGTTGGCCGACAGCAGCACCACCACGGTCGCCACCAGCAGCACCACCGCCAGGGCCGCGCCCAACGGCCAGTTCAGCGTGTTCAGGAATTCGTCGTACGCCGCGGTGGCCACGTTCTTCAGACGGCGTCCGCCGATGATGGCCGGCGTGGCGAACGAGCTGGCGGCCATGGCGAACACCATGATCGCGCCCGACAGAATGCCCGGCATGACCTGCGGCACGATCACGCGCCGGATCACGGTGAACTGGCTGGCCCCCAGCGACAGCGCCGCAGCCTCGGTGGACGGATTGATCCGCTGCAACGAGGCCCACACCGAGATCACCATGAACGGCACCAGCACGTGGGTCAGCGCAATGCCCACCCCCAGGTTGCTGTACATCAGGTCAATCGGCGAGGACACCAGGCCGATGCCCATCAAGGCCTTGTTGATGAGACCGGTGGACCCGAACAGCAAGGCCCAGCCCAGCGTGCGCACCACCACCGAAATCAGCAGAGGCCCCAGCACCACCATCAGGAAAAGCCCCTTCCAGGGATTGGCCATGCGCGACAGCACATAGGCTTCGGCCGTGCCCAGCACCAGGCAGGCCACGGTGACCAGCGCCGCCACGCCGAAGGTGCGGGCGTAGATCTCGTAGTAATAGCCGTCGCCCAGGATTTCCAGGTAGTTCTTCCAGGTGAACGTGGCCTGCATGCCGCCGTAGAACTGGAAATCGAAGAAGCTGATCAGAAACACCAGCGCCATCGGCACCACCAGGAAGGTGGCGTACACCGCCAGCGCCGGCGCGCTCAGCAGCCAGGGGTTGGCGCGCGCGCTCATGGCGTGGGCTTCCCGGCGACAAGGCACATGTCCTGGGCACGCCAGCGCAGGTGCACCGGCTGGCCTTCAGCCGGCACCGGCACCCCGTCGTTCTGGCGGATCACCATCACTTCGCCCACCGACGTTTCCACCTGGCAGAGCCAATGGTTGCCCTGGAACACGCGCGTCTTCATGCGGCCGGGCAGGGCACAGGCGCCCGCGTCGGCAAACAGGATCTTCTCGGGCCGCACGATCACCGCGCCCTGCGGCACCGGCAGGCCGTCCATGGGAATGTGGGCTTCGCCGATGCGTGCGCGCGTCTCGCCGTCGAACGGCTGGGCAGTCGGCGTGAACACGTTGGCCTTGCCCAGGAAGCCGCCCACGAAATGGCTGGCCGGCCCCTCGTAGGCCTCGAACGGCTCGGCCACCTGTTCGACCCGCCCCTGGTTCATCACCACGATGCGATCCGACAGCGCCAGCGCTTCGGACTGGTCGTGCGTGACCAGGATGGTGGTGGTGCCCACCGTGCGCTGGATGCTGCGCAATTCCAGCTGCATTTCCTCGCGCAGCTTGGCATCCAGGTTGGACAGCGGCTCGTCCAGCAGCAGCACGCTGGGCCGGATGACCAGTGCGCGGGCCAGCGCCACGCGTTGCTGCTGCCCGCCCGACATGCGCGCTGGATGGCGGTCGGCCAGATGCGACAGGCCCACCAGCTTGAGCGCATCGGCCACGCGGGCCTGGCGCTCGTCCTTCTTCACCCGCTGCATCTCCAGGCCGAACGACACGTTCTCGGCGGCGGTCATGTGCGGAAACAGGGCGTAGTTCTGGAACACCATGCCCAGCCCGCGCTTGTTGGCCGGCATCTTGCTGACGTCTTTGCCGTCCAGCACGATGCTGCCGCCGCTGGGTTCGACAAAGCCCGCGATCATCTGCAGGGTGGTGGTCTTGCCGCAGCCGGATGGGCCCAACAGGGAAATGAACTCGCCGCGCTTGACGGACAGGCTCAGGTCCTCGACGGCCGTCAGGTCGCCGTAGCGCTTGGAAAGGCGGTTCAGTACGAGATAGCTCATGAATGCTCCTGCGGGCGGCGCATGCGCCGCCGTTGCCTCAACGCTCGATTTCCCGCGTCCAGCGCTTGTTCCAGTCGTCCCGGTTCTGATTGACGGTGTCCCAGTCGATCACGATCAGGTCGGCGGCGCGCTTGCCGATCGGCAGCGGCACGCGCGGATCATCGGCCACCTTGGCCTGCTTGTTGACCGGGCCGTAGCCATAGGCGGTGGCCAGCTTTTCCTGCACCGCCGGGCTGACCAGGTAGTTCACGAAGGCCTGCGCCAACGGATTGGCGTTGGCCTTGGCCACCGGACACACCGACGACAGCAGTGCATAGGCGCCTTCCTGGGGATACACGAAGCCCACCGGGAAACCGGTGTCGGCAAAGGCCTTGACGCGGCCGCTGCCCCAGACCGCGATGGTGGCCTGGCCACTGGAGAACAGTTCGGTCATCTTGCCCGGCGACGGCTCGTACACCAGCACGTTGGGGCCGACCTCGTCCTTGAAGGTCTTGAAGCCGGCATCGATCTTCTTTTCGCCGCCGCCGCCTTCGCGGGCGTACTCCACCAGCGCGTGCAGGCCGTAGGTATTGTTCAGCGGCGGCACCACCAGCTGCTTCTTGTACTTGGGGTCCTTCAGGTCCTTCCAGGACGTGGGCGCGGCCCATTTGCGTTCTTCGAAGACCTTCTTGTTGTACATGATGCCGGTGGCGACGATGCCGATGGCCACGGCCTTGTCGTCCTTGTAGCGCGCGGTGCCATAGATATCGTCGGCGGGCAGGCCCTGGATCGGGGCGCAGAAACCCAGCGCGATCGCCTGGTACATGGGGCCGTCATCGATGATCGCAACGTCGATCTGCTGATTGCTTTTCTGGGCCTGCAGGCGCGCCACCGTGTTGGTGGAATTGCCGGCGACGTAATCGAGTTCAACGCCGTATTGCTTGGCGAAGGGCGGGAAGATGTCCTGCCGCATGATGTCTTCGAACGAGCCGCCGTAGCCGGCGACCACCAGTTTCTGCTGCGCCTGCGCATTGGCGCCCACGCCGGCGGCCATCGTTGCCGCCGCGAGCACTGCAAGTACCTTGCCCATGAAAACCCCCGTGTATTGGAAGAGAACTGCAAGAACTGCCTGATGCCGCTAGATCGGGAAAGGACGCGCCGCTGCAAAAAAAGAACCGCCCCGCTTGCCCCGCGTACCCATGTCGGTCGTACAATTTGTCCGTACATGAATGTCCGGACAAATAATGGATCGGACGAGACGACGTTGTCAATCGGTTATTGTCCGTACAAACCCCGATAGAACGAGCCACAAAGGAGCCCCCATGACCCGATCTTCCGAACGCGTGGCCGCGCCGAATGGCGCGCGCGAAGCGCGCGGCCGGGCCGAGGCCCCGGACGCTGATGCCGGCGGCCCGCGCTACAAAAGCATCTACCAGCAGCTGGCGCGCGACATCGGCGCGGGCCGCTATCCGGTCATGACGCTGCTGCCCACCGAACACGAGCTGTGCGACCAATTCGGCGCCAGCCGCCACACCATTCGCGAAGCCATCCGCATGCTGACCGTGGCGGGCATGGTGTCGCGCCGGCCCGGCGTGGGCACGCGCGTGGAAACCGCCAGCGCCAGCACCCGTTTCACACAGCGCATTTCGCAATTCCCCGACCTGCTGCAATACGCACGCAATGCCGCGCTGCTGGTGCAGGACGTGCGCACCATCAAGCTGACACGGCGCCTGGCCGAAACGCTGGGGTGCGAGGCTGGCCAGTCGTGGCTGCACATCAATTCGATCAAGACGCTGGGCGACCAGGACACGCCCGTGGCCTGCACGCTGATCTACGCCGACCCCGCGCATTCCGACCTGCGCGCCGACATCCAGCCGCGAATCTCGTTGCTGCGCCTGATCGAAGACCACTTCGGCAACCGCATCCACGAGGTCAACCAGGAGTTCTCGGCCACGCCGATTGCAGCCAGCATCGCGCGGCAACTGCAGGTCGAACCGAAGACGGCGGGCTTTGTCATCACCCGCCGCTACTACGGCAGCGGCGGGGTCTTGCTGCTGGCCACCATCACCACGTTCCCGCACGACAAGATGAAGTACTCGATGTCGCTGAACGTGGCGTAGCGCAGGCCTAAACGCCGTAATCCGCCCTTGCGGCCGCGGCGCTGATCTTGCCGTCGGCCAGGTCGCGTTCGATGCGGGCGCGGCTGCGCAGGGCAGGCGCCCCGTAGCCGCCCGCACCCGGCGTTTCGATGCGCACGCTGTCGCCGGGCGCCAACGCGATGTTGGCGGTCTTGGAAAACAGCTCTTCCTCGCCGGGTGTGCCGAAATTGCGGATGAGCCGAGCCCGGCGCCCATCGCCACCGCCGTCCACCCCCGCGGCCACCCCCACCGTATGGCTGTCCGAGCGCGCCGAGAACACGATGCCCGGCCCCACCGCGCGGATCTGCTTGGCAATGCCCATGCCGCCGCGCGTGCGGCCCGCGCCGCCCGAATCCTGGATCATCGCGTACTCGTCCATCAGCAACGGGTATTCGTTTTCCAGCGCCTCCACGGGCAGGTTCGACGTGTTGGTCATGTGCACGTGCACCGCATCCATGCCGTCAGCATCGAAGCGCGCGCCCGCGCCGCCGCCCAGCGTTTCCAGGTACACAAAATGGCCCGCGCGTTCGCGCCAGCGGCCCGAGAACACGATGGCAGGGCAGCAGTCGTTGCTGGATGCCATGGTCTTTTCCGCCGGCAGCAGGCCGCGGAATGCGCCGAAGATGGCGCCCGCCACTTTCTGCGCGGTGATCGAACGCGCGCCCACCGCTGCCGGGTGTTCGGGGTTGGTGATCGTGCCGACCGGCGCCGACACGCTGATGGGATCGAACAGGCCGGCGTTGGGCGCCAGGTCCGGGTCCAGCAGCGCCTTCACGGCGTAGTACACGCAGGCCCGCAGGGCGTTGAACGGCAGGTTCATCGCGCCGCGCGCCTGTTTGCCCGAACCTTCGAAATCGAAGTGCAGCCCGTCGCGGCTGACGGTCAGCGTCACCTGGATCGGCACGGGTTCGCCGCCCATGCCGTCGTCGTCCAGGTCGCTGCGGAAGGTATAACTGCCCAGCGCCAATTCCTGGATGCGGTTGAGCAGGCGCCGGCGCGTATAGGTGATGACGTCGTCGACCGAGCGCAGCACGGCGTCCAGACCCATCTGGCGGATCAGTCCCTGTACCGCGGCCGCGCCGCGGCGGTTGGTGGCCATCTGCACCCGCAGGTCCAGCACGCGCTCTTCGGGGTCGCGGGTGTTGGCGCAGATCAGGCGCAGCATGTCTTCGTCGACTTCGCCGGCACGCGCGATGCGGCAGGCGGGAATGCGGATGCCTTCTTCGAAGATCGATTTCAGCCCGCCCGCGATGGACCCCGGCACCGCGCCGCCCACGTCGGAATGGTGCGCGATGTTGGCGGCAAAGAACCGCAGCGTGCCGTCCCAGAACACCGGCGTGACGATGTTGATGTCGGGCAGGTGGCTGCCGTCCGCCAGGTAGGGATCGTTGCAGATGAACACGTCGCCGTCGCGAATCTCGGCCTGCGGGAAGGTCCGCAGGATTGCACCCATGGCGCCATCCAGCGAGCCCAGGTGCAGCGGAATCTGCGTGCCTTGCGCCACCAGTCGGCCGGCGGCATCGAACAGCGCCACCGAGCAATCCTTGCGTTCCTTGATGTTGGTCGAAAACGACGCGCGCACCAGCGTGTTGTTCATGTCTTCGGTAATGGACAGCAGGCGGTTGCAGAACACCTCCATGCCGACGGGGTCGGCCAGCGCCGCGCCCGATTCTTCTTTGGCTTCACGCATCGGAGCCTCCTTGCAGACGGATGATCAGGTTGCCGTAATCGTCGACCACGACATCCTGGCCGGCGCCAACCACGGTGGTCGAACTCATTTCTTCCAGCAGCGCCGGGCCGGTGAAGCGCACGCCGGTGGGCACGCGGTCACGGTCGTACACCGGCGTATCCAGCCAACCATGGCGGGCGCCGAAATAGGCGCGACGTTCGCCGATGCGGGCCTCCTGCAACGTGCCGCCGACATGGCGCGGCGCCAAGGGCGCCTTCACGACCTGGCCCACGGCCTGCATGCGGCAGTTGATGATCTGCACCTTGCGGTCATCGACCGTGTAGCCGTATTCGCGTTCGTGCGCCTCGTTGAAGCGGCGCGCGAATTCCGCATAGCCGCCGGCGCCGGTGTCATCCAGGCTGACCTGCACTTCGAAGTTCTGGCCTTCGTAGCGCGCATCGATAGCGCTGCGATATAGGCGCAGCGCGGGCTCGACGCGTTCGTCGTCCAGCCAGCGTTCGGCCTGGCCGCGCAGGCCCTCGAAGATGGCGGACACGCCCGTCCACGTGGCCTCGCTGGCCAGCGAGATCTCGCTGCGCACGAAGTCGAACGAGATATCGCTCAAGAGAATGCCGCGCGCGCACATGGTGCCGGGCTCCTGCGGCACGATCACCACGGGAATGCCGCATTCCTCGGCGACTTCCACCGCATGCAACGGGCCGGCGCCGCCATAGGCATACAGCGCAAACTGCGACAGGTCGTAGCCCCGCTCGGTAGACACGGCGCGGATGGCGCGGCTCATGTTGGCCGCCGCGATCCGCAGGATGCCTTCGGCGGCCGTTTCGCGGTCCAGCCCCAGCGGCTGGGCCACGCGCGCATCGATCACCTGGCGCGCGGCTTCGGCGTGCACCGGCATGCGGCCGTTCAAGAGCGCCACCGGGTTCAGGCGCTGCAAGGCAATCTCGGCATCGGTGATGGTCGGTTCGGTGCCGCCGCGTCCATAGCCCACCGGCCCGGGCACCGCGCCCGCGCTGTGCGGCCCCACCTTCAGGGCGCCCGCGTCATCCAGCCAGGCAATGCTGCCGCCGCCCGCGCCGATCACGTGGATATCCACCATCGGCGTCTTGACCGGATACCCGGCCACCTGGCGATGTGACGTGAACAAAGGCCGCCCATCGCAGATCAGCGACACATCGGTGCTGGTGCCGCCCACGTCGAACGTCACCAGGTTCAGGCTGCCGATGGCGCGCCCCACCGCGGCGGCGCCCACCACGCCCGCGGCCGGCCCCGACAGGCAAGTGCGCACCGGATACTGGCGCACGGTGGCGATCGACATCAGCCCGCCGTTCGAATGGATGGTGTGGGGCTCGTGGGCGATGTCCAGCTCGCGCACGCGTTGCAAGAAACGTTCGAGGTAGCGCGCCATCTTCGGTCCCACCGCGGCATTGAGCACCGTGGTGGACAGGCGCTCGTACTCGCGGAATTCCGGCAGCACGTCGGACGACAGGCTCACGTACGCATCGGGCATTTCCTCGGCCACGATGCGCGCGGCGGCCTGCTCGTGCGCGGGGTTGCGGTAGGCATGCAGAAAGCAGATCGTCACGGCATCGATGCCGGCCTGCGCGAACTTGCGTGCCGCGGCGCGCACCTGTTCGGTGTCCAGCGCGGTCAGCACATCGCCCTGGGCGTTGATACGCTCTTGCACCTCCACGCGGAATTCGCGCGGCACCGCCACCGGCGGCTTGCCGACGCTGTAGTCGTACAGGTGCGGACGCGTCTGCCGGCCGATCTCCAGCACGTCGCGAAAGCCCTGCGTGGTGATCAGCCCCACGCGGGCGCCCTTGCGCTCGATGATGAGATTGGTGGCCACCGTCGTGCCGTGGCCCACGTGCGACACCTGCGACGGCGACACGCCGTGGTCCGCCAGCATCTGGCCGATGCCGGTGGCAATGGCCTCTGACGGGTCCTGCGGCGTGGACGGCACTTTGTGAAAGTGCACCACGCCCCGGTCTTCGTCGATCATCGTGAAGTCGGTGAACGTGCCGCCGACGTCTATCCCTATGCGATACATGCTTGTGCTTCCCAGAGAAAAATGAAGGGCGCCGCGGCGCTCAATCCAGGCGGATGCCGGCCTGCTTGACCACGCCGCACCACTTGTTGATTTCGTCCTTGATCATGGCGCCGAAGGCCGGGCCAGATACGTCCGATACCTGCGCACCCTGCTGTTCCAGATAGGTCTTCATGGCCGGCGCGTGCAGGGTCTGCACCAACGCATCGGTCAGCTTCTGGCGCAGCGGCTCGGGCAGCTTGGCCGGCGCCAGCATGCCGAACCACACCATGGCCTCGTAGCCTGGATAGCCGGACTCGGCCACCGTGGGCACATTGGGCAACATGCTGGAGCGCTGCGGCGAGGTCACCGCCAGCGCCTTGATCTTGCCGTCCTTGATGTACGGATAGGACGTCATCACCACGTCCATCATCATGTTGATCTGGCCGCTCACCAGGTCGATCAGCGCCGGGCCCGAACCGCGGTACGGCACGTGCACCATGGACACGCCCGCCGTGCTCTTGAACAGCTCGGCCGCCAGGTGGTTGGAGGTGCCCTGGCCGTTGGAGGCGAACGAGTACTTCTCGGGATCCTTCTTGAGCAGCGCCACGAATTCCTGCAGCGTGTTGGCCGGCACCGACTGGTTGACCGACATCACGTTGGGAATGGTGGCCACCACACTCAGCGGCGTGAAGTCCTTGACCGGGTCGTAGGGCAGCTTCGAATACACGCAGGGCGCGCTGCCGTGCGTGCTGACGGACCCCATCAGGATGGTGTAGCCATCGGGCGGCTGGCGCGCCACGTAGTCGGTGCCGACGGTGCCGCCCGCGCCGGGGCGGTTTTCAACGATGACATTGGCGGACAGGCGTTGGCCCAGTCCTTCGGCGACCTTGCGCGCGATCAGGTCGGTCGAGCCGCCCGCCGCGAAAGGCACGACGATGCGGATCACTTTGTCGGGCCAGTCGGCTCGCGCCGGCAGGGCGGCCGCGGCTAGCGCGACGCTCCCGAATACAAGACAGCACTTGCGAATAAACGCTGCGTTCATGGCTTGGTTTCCCCTTGTTGATAGAACTTCCTTGCGGCCGGATCATGCGTGTCCAGCCTGAGAGGCATTGCCTCGGGTTCACTGCAACAACGGGAACATCCTAGGCTTGGCGGGCATCTGCCAGCAGCCCTGGCGGTTT
This sequence comes from Achromobacter sp. DH1f, assembly GCF_000633435.1. NCBI lineage: Bacteria > Pseudomonadati > Pseudomonadota > Betaproteobacteria > Burkholderiales > Alcaligenaceae > Achromobacter > Achromobacter sp. DH1f. The sequence goes on from NZ_AYMF01000047.1 coordinate 39,521, forward strand.
ATATTGGTATAGATGCCATTTATAGGTGGGCAGTCGTGAAGAATCCGGACCTGAATCTGCTGCTGCATTTCGATGCGCTGATGGCCTGCCGCAATGTGTCGCGCGCGGCCGAGCAGCTAGGCATCAGCCAGCCCGCGATGAGCGCGGCGATGAACCGGCTGCGCCAGCTGTTCGGCGATCCGCTGCTGGTGCGCGAGGGCGGTTCATGGCAACCGACGCTGCGGGCGCAGGAACTGCACCAGGGCTTTCAACCGCTGCTCGAAAGCTGGCGCCGCGCCACCCGCACGCGCGAGGTGTTCGACCCGGCGCATTCGTCGCGCAGCCTGTCGTTCTATGCGACCGACTATGTGCAGTACACGCTGCTGCCCAAACTTATCCCCAGGCTGGCGGTGGACGCACCGCATTTCCAGCTGCTGATCGTGCCGGCGCGGCCGCAGCATGGCTTGAGCATGCTGGACACCAATCATGTGGAATTGATCGCGGGCTACTTTCCCGACCCGGCGCCGGATCTGCGCACGCGCTTTCTGTACCAGGAACCGGCGGTGTGCATCGTGCGCGAAGGCCACCCGTGCCTGCGCAAGCGCTGGAACCTGGACGCCTATCTGAGCTACGGGCACCTGGACCTGGCGGCCCACACGCGTTATTTCAGCACTGCGATCGATCGCATCCTGATGGGGCAGAACCGCAGCCGGCGGATCGTGGCGACGTTGTCCAGCTACATGGTGTGCCCGTTCATCGTCGAGGCCTCGGACCTGATCGCGACGATGCCGGTGAGCATTGCGAAGGCGATGTCGGGCAGCGCGCGCATCGTGACGCTGAAGGCGCCGCTGAGCCTGCCGGCGATCACGGTGTCGCTGTATTGGCACGAGCGCTACCAGGACGATCCGGCGCATGCGTGGCTGCGGCAATATCTGGCGGGGGTGTTGGGTTAGGGCCTGTTGGGGTCAACAGGCCCCCGGGGGTTGCGAACGCCGGGGTGGCGGGCCTATTTCAGCGGCATGCAGATGCGCGTCTGCAGTTGGGCGGGCGGGGTGGTGCGCGGGTCGTTCAGGTATTGCTCGAACATGGGAAAGTCGGCCGGCACGGCGCCGCTGGCGGGCAGCCATTCGGAGAACATCCAGTTATAGGGCTTGTCCATTTCGTTGTAGGGCCCGGTGTAGGTGAGGATGGCGCAGCGGCCGGCCGGGATCTCGAAGCGTTCAAGTTCGTCGCCGAGGTCGGCGTCGGGTGCGACGGACATGCCGGCCAGGGACCGCAGCTGGCCGACGGGCACTTGTTCGGGGTCGTCGAAGTAGACGCCGAAGCCGATGGATTCGGGGCGGGCGAGGCCGCGGCTGCCAGCCAGCATGAAGGCGCGGGTGAAGACGGGGCCGATCTCCTGGTAGCTGCCACGGTGCGGCAAGGCGGCCAGGATGGCGCCAGGAAAGGTTTCGATGGTGATGGGGTACATGCCTAGCTCCTGAGGGTCGAAGGGACGGGAGCGGGCTTCGCGATAGCGCCCCGGCGAGATGCCGAAGGTGGCGCCGAAGGCTCGGCTGAAGGCAGCGTCGGATTCGTAACCGGCTCGCTGCGCAACGTCTCGCAGTGATGCCCCGGTGCCGCCCAATGCGACGGCCGCGCGATGCATGCGGATGCGCTGCACGGTGGCGTTGACCGTTTCACCCATCATCGCGCGGTAGACGCGGTGGAAGTGATACGGGGACAGGCAGGCGAGGTCGGCCAGCTGATACAGGTCTGGGTCGGCGTCGGGGTTGCTTGCCAGCCAGCGCAGGACGGGGTCCATGCGGTGGGCATATTGGGTTTTGGTTTGGGGTTTCACTTGCGGGCTCCTTGGGGAGCAATGTAGGGCGTGTTCGTTTGCAGATTTTGCGGTTTTTTGCTGGTGGCGGGTGGAGTTCTTTAGACGCCTGGGGCGCAGGGGGCATGGGAGGGCGGGGCTACGATTGCGGTCCGGAGCCTTCGCTCCGGACTCCCCCTTCGTCATCTTCGTCC
>NZ_AYMF01000048.1:0-54420 GCF_000633435.1 Achromobacter sp. DH1f
GCGGGCGCCCACGATTGCGGTCCGGAGCCTTCGCTCCGGACTGCCCCGTCGTCATCTTCGTCCGGGCCTTCGGCCCCTCCTTCAGATTCCCTCGGGCGCATCGAGGTTGCCCGCCCCGCATGCCGCCGCCACGAGGGGCTACGCGCGTCTCGGGTCGTCGCGCTGCTAGACCTGTGTGCAGGGAATGGAATTTGCAGGGTCGCCAAGCCGCGGCCGCGCGGGCGGCCACGTTTGGCATTGCGTTTCTGGATAGTGTTGCGGATGCGCTTCGCGCGGGTGGGGACTGGTTTTCTAGTGGGTCCGCAGTCAGGGGGGAGGGGCGGTGATGGGCGGCGCGTGGTGGCACTGGCTTGCGCATGCTGGCCGTCTCGCGCGCCGCCCATCAGGCGCTGGAGGTTTTGTTGGATTCCCGCGCATCCGTGCCGTTAGATGACGGGGGCGACAGATTCCTTGGTGGCGTGGGTTAGCCAGCTTGGCCATCACTACCGTGATACCCAAAAGTCGTTACGTCACTGGCGTGGACACCGTAACTACCAAAGTGACCTCCAGCGCCCGATGGGCGGCGCGCGAGACGGTCAGCACGAGCAAGCCGACCTTCGCCGCGCCGCCCATCACCGCCCCTCCCTCTTGATGTGCGCACCACCAGAAAACCAACCTCCACCCGCGCGAAGCGTCATCGAAACACTCTCCGAAAACGCAATGCCAAACATGGCCGCCCGCGCGGCCGCGGCTTGGCGACCCTGTAGATCTCATTCCCCGACCACAGGTCTAGCAGCGCGACGACCCGAGACGCACGTAGCCCCTTGCGGTGGCGGCATGCGGAGTGGGCAACCTCGATGCGCCCGAGGGAATCTGAAGGGAGCCGAAGGCGGACGAAGATGACGACGGGGCAGTCCGGAGCGAAGGCTCCGGACCGCAATCGTGGGCGCCCACTCCGCATGCCGCCACCGCAAGGGGCGACCTACGAAGAGACAACCCACGCACCCACAAACCTATTTGGAATAAACCAAATCCCGCAACCCCAACGACAACCCAGGCCAATAAGTAATCACCATAAGGCAAACAATCACCACCCCCACGAACGGCACTAATGGCTTGATCAACCTCTCCAACGGCAACTTGGCCACCGCGCACGCAGCAAAGAGATTCACCCCGAATGGGGGGGTGATCATGCCCAGGGCCAGGTTGACCACCATGATGATGCCGAAGTGCACCGGGTCTACCCCGAACTTCAGTGCCACCGGCAGCAGCAACGGGGCCAGCACCACGATCGAGGCCGAGGTTTCGATGAACATGCCGATCACGAACAGCGCTGCGTTCACGCCCATCAGGAACGTGAACTGCGTGTCGAACAGTTGCGACAGCCAGATGCCCAGCGCGTCCGGGATGCCCGCGCGGTTCAGCAGGAAGCTGAACACGCCTGCGTTGGCGATCACGAACATGATCACCGCCGTCGATACCACTGACTTGTGCAGCGTGTCCGACAGTTGCTTGAAACTCAGGCGGCGGTAGATGAATTTTCCCACCACCACCGCGTACATCACTGCCACCACCGACGCTTCCGTCGGCGTGAACACGCCGCCGTAGATGCCGCCCAGGATGATCACCGGCATCATCAGCGCCAGCCAGGCGCGCTTGAACGCCGGCCACAGCGGCAGGCGGCCTTCGCCGTCGCGCTTGCCCAGGTTGTTGCGCTTGGCGTAGATCCAGACGTAGAACATCAGCGCCACGCCGATCAGGATGCCGGGCATGACGCCTGCGATGAACAGCTCGCCGGTCGACGTGTCGGTCGACACCGCGAACAGAATCATCGGGATCGACGGCGGGATGATCACGCCCAGTTCGGCCGCGCTGGCCTGCAACGACGCCGCGAAGGGGGCAGGGTAGCCGTGGCGGATCATCGCGGGGATCAGGATCGCGCCTACGGCAAACGTGGTCGCCACGCTCGAACCGGCGACCGCGGCGAAGATCATGCAGGTCAGCACGCAGGTGCAGGCCAGCCCGCCCTGGATGCCGCCCACCACGCTCTTGGCGAATTCCACCATGCGTTCGGAAATGCCACCGGCTTCCATCAGGTTGCCGGCCAGGATGAAGAAGGGAATCGCGACCAGCGGGTATTTATCCAGCGCGGCGAACAGCTGCTGGGCCACCACCAGCCAGGGCAGGTTGGCGGCGCCGACGCCGGCCAGGCTGGCCAGGCCGATCGACACGGCGACCGGCACGGACAGCCCGAAGAAAATCAGCATCGAGACAATCATTAATTGGGACATGGCGATATCGTCTGCTTGGATTCGGGGCGGGGGCTCAACCTTGCGCGTCGTTGCGCACGGGGACGTCTTCTTCCTCGCCGGCGCACCAGCGGGCCAGCACGGCGATGGCGGCCAGCGCGGCGCCGACCGGGATGGCCGAGTAGATCCAGGAAATCGAGATGTCCAGGCTGGGTACATTCTGGAAGCGCACGCGGTAGGTCATCTGGCCGCCGATCCAGGCGATGAAGCCCAGGAAGCCGGCGCAGGTCAGGCCGATCACCGCTTCCAGCACGCGGCGGCGCATGCCGCCCAGCAGGTTGCGCAGCAGTTCGACGCTGATCATCGCGCCGTGGCGAAACGCCAGGGCCACACCCAGCAGCACCGTCCAGATGAGCAGGGCGCGGGTCAGCACCTCGCTCCAGTCCGCAGGCGAGTGCAGCACGAAACGGGCGATGACTTGATAGAAGGCGGCCGCCGCGGCGGCCACCAGCAGGAGTTGGGCGACAACCGACACCAGCTTGAACAGGATGCGGTCGAAGGCGCAGAGCAATCGCATGGGAGTTTCCGGTAGCGAATAACAGGGGGCAAGACAACGCGAGAGGCAAGGCGGGCGAACGCGGCGCCCTGGGCGCAAGCACGCCGGGACGGAGTGCCCCGGCCATCGGCCTCAATAGGCATCCGGCCTGGCGTCACGCCTTCGGCGCAGCGGTCGCGGACGCGCGCCGCGGTCCGGCGCAGGGCCGCGGCCGAAATGGAACGGGTTCCATCACGGCCGTAGCGCGTGCCGCCGGTTTACTTGGTGTCGCGGATCGCTTCGATCAGCTTCTTGTCGAATTTCTTGTAGTACTCGGGGTAGGCCGGTTCGACGGCGGCGGCGAAGGCTGCGCGGTCGACTTCAGACACCTGCATGCCTTCTTTCTTCAACTGCTCGACGCCGGTCTTCTCGATGTTGTCCACATAGGCGCGCATGGCCTGGGCGGATTCCTTGCCGGCCTTGTCGAACTGGGCCTTGTCGGCGGCCGAGAGACCGTCGTAGACGTTGGACGACATCAGCACCAGCGCCGGACCGTAGACGTGGCCGGTCAGCGACAGGTACTTCTGCATCTGCGACAGCTTGGCCGAGGTAATCACCGACAGCGGGTTTTCCTGGCCGTCGATGGTGCCCTGCTGCAGGGCGGTGGCCACTTCGGGCCAGGCCATGGGGGTGGGCAGGATGCCGATCTGGCGGAACGCCGTGATGTGGATCGGGTTTTCCGTCGTGCGGATCTTCAGGCCCTTGGCGTCCGCCGGGGTCTTCACCGGGCGCACGTTGTTGGTCAGATGGCGGAAGCCCTGTTCGCCCCAGGCCAGCGCGATGATGCCGCGGCTGGGGAACTTTGCCAGCATATCTTGTCCGATCTTGCTGTCCAGCACGTTGCGGGCGTGCGGCAGGTCGCGCAGCAGGAAGGGAATGTCGAAGACGCCGGTTTCGGGCACGAAGTTCAGGGTGGCGCCGGTCGAGACGATGGCCAGGTCGATCGTGCCGATCTGCAAGCCTTCGATCACTTCGCGTTCGCCGCCCAGCGCGCTGTTGGCGAATTGCTGTACTTTGTATTTGCCGTTGCTGGAGGCCTCGATGGACTTGGCCAGGGCGTCGGCGCCGGCGCCGTAGTGCGACGACGTGGACAGGGCATAAGCCATCTTCAGAGGGGTCTGGGCCGAGGCGGCCAGGGGAACGGCAGCCGCGCAGGCGGCAAGAATCGTGGCCGCGAGCCAGGATTTACGCATTGTCTTCTCCAGGATTTTGGGTATTTTTATGCAGTTTGACGTGCGGCGCCGCAGGGCGCTTCGCGCATGATAGCGGGATTCGGCCCCCATTTCGGCCGTTGGTTAACATTGGCAGATGATGGATTTCCCTGATGTCTCGCGGGCCCGGCGCCCCGGTTTCTGGACCACCCTGGCGCTGGGCGCCCGCATGATGATGCGCGACGCGCGGGCCGGCGAGCTGCGGCTGCTGGTGCTGGCCCTGGTGGTGGCGGTGGCCGCCGTGACCAGCGTCGGCTTCCTGGCCGACCGCGTCAGCCGGGCGCTGGAGCGCGATGCCGGCCAGATGCTGGGGGCGGACCTGGTGCTCGATGCCGACGAGCCGGTGCCGGCGGCCTTCATGGACCAGGCGCGCGAGCGCGGCCTGCAGGTGTCCAGCACCTGGCAGTTCCCGTCCATGGTCAGTGCCGGCGACGGTGCCCAGTTGGCTGCGCTGAAAGCCGTCGAGCCGGGGTATCCGCTGCGCGGCGCGCTGCGGGTGGCCGATGCGCCATTCAGCCCGGACGCGCCGACGCGCGATATTCCGCCCGAGGGCGCGGTCTGGGTCGATGCCCAGGTGCTGTCGCTGCTGGGCCTGAAAGTGGGCGACACCCTGAACGTGGGCGATGCCCACCTGCGCATCGACCGCGTGATTACCTACGAACCCGACCGCGGCATGCAGTTTGTGAACGTGGCGCCGCGCGTGCTGCTGCGCGCCAGCGACCTGCCGGCCACCGGCCTGATCGCGCCGGGCAGCCGTATCGGCTATGCCCTCCTGGCTGCCGGCGAGCCGGATGCGGTGGCGGGGTATTCCGCCTGGCTCAACCAGAACCTGAAGCGCGGCCAAAAGGTCGCCACGCTGGAATCCGGCCGACCCGAAGTGCGCCGCACGCTGGATCGGGCGCAGCGCTTCCTGTCGCTGGTGGCCTTGCTGGCCGTGCTTATTTCCGCGGTGGCGGTGGCGCTGGCGGCGGGCCGCTACATGACCCGGCATCGCGACGGCATTGCCGTCATGCGTTGCCTGGGCGCCGTGCAGTCGCAGGTGTCGCGCATGCTGACGCTGGAATTCGCGCTGGTCGGCCTGTTCGCCTCGGCGGCGGGCTGCCTCTTGGGCTACGCCGTGCACCAGGTGCTGGTGATGGTGCTGGCCTCGCTGATCGATACCGCTTTGCCGGCGCCGTCGGCGATTCCCGCCCTGCAAGGGCTGTTGACCGGGCTGCTGCTGTTGCTGGGCTTTGCCCTGCCGGCGTTGGCGCAGTTGCGCCATGTGCCGCCGGCCCGGGTGCTGCGGCGCGACGCGGATTCGATCAGCGCCCGCAGCGCCACCGGGTACATCGTGGGCGCCGTCGGCTTTGCGCTGCTGATCTGGTGGTTCGCGGGGGATGCCAAGCTGGGCGGCGTGGTGGCGGGCGGGTTCCTGGGCGCATTCGCCGTGTTCGCGCTGGTGGCCTGGCTGTGCATCCTGGGCCTGGCGCGGCTGCGCGGCCTGGCGGCGGGCTTGCCGGCCCTGCGCTTCGCGCTGGCCGGGGTGGTGCGGCGCCGCGCCGCCACCATCACCCAGGTCTGCGCGCTGGCGATCGGGCTGATGGCCTTGCTGCTGTTGGCCATGACCCGCACCGACCTGATCCAGGGCTGGCAGCGCACGCTGCCGCCGGATGCGCCCAACCGTTTCCTGATCAACGTGCAGCCCGACCAGCGCCAGGCCGTGACCGATGCGCTGACCCGCGAAGGCCTGGGCGGCATCGTGCTGTCGCCGATGGTGCGGGGCCGGCTGATCGCCGTGAACGGCAATCCGGTGGGGCCGGACGATTACGAAGAACCGCGCGCCAAGCGGCTGGTGGACCGCGAATTCAACCTGTCCTACGGCGAAGAGATGCCCTCGTCCAACCGCATCGAGCAGGGCCGCTGGCTGACGCCGGGGTCGGCCGAGGTGTCGCTGGAATCGGGCCTGGCCAAGACGCTGGGCATCAAGCTGGGCGACAAGATGACCTTCGACGTCGCCGGCCAGCAGGTGGAAGTGGCGGTGTCCAGCACCCGCCGGGTCGATTGGGATACGATGCGCGTCAATTTTTTCGCCATCCTCACGCCCAAGTCCCTGGCCGACATGCCGCAAAGCTGGATCACGTCTTTCTACCTGCCGCCCGACAAGGCGCAGGTGCTGCCCGGGCTGGTACGGCAGTTTCCCAACCTGACGGTGTTCGACGTCGGCGCCATCCTGCAGCAATTGCAGTCGGTGCTGAGCGAAGTCGGCCGGGCGGTGCAGCTGCTGTTCCTGTTCACCCTGGCCGCCGGCGTGCTGGTGCTGTCGGCCGCCCTGACCGCCACCCGCGACGAACGCATGCGCGAAGCCGCGGTGCTGCGCGCACTGGGCGCCACTCGCAGCCAGCTGGCGCGGTCGCAGCGCCTTGAATTGTGGGCCGTGGGCGGGCTGGCCGGCCTGTTGGCCGCAGCCGGCGCCACCGCGATCGCTTGGGTTTTATCAACTCAGGTGTTCGATTTCACCATTACCCTCAGCCTCTGGCCCTGGCTGGTCGGGGTCGGCGCAGGTATGCTCGGCGCCTGGGCCGGCGGCGCGCTGGCGCTGCGCGGCGTGCTGCGCACCCCGCCCCTGGTCACCCTGAGAGAAACCTGATGAGTTCCCGCGTGCAGATCATTACCGAACCCGTGGATATTTCCCGCAGCATTTTCGACCTTCTGGGCGGCGAACCCGGCGTGCGCGCCCTGGTCGACCGTTTCTACGACCTGATGGACATCGAGCCCGACCTGAAGGAACTGCGGGCCGCCCACGGCCCCAGCCTGGACGAGGCCCGCGACAAGCTGTTCTGGTTCCTGTGCGGCTACTTCGGCGGCCCCGACCACTATATTCAGCGCTTTGGCCATCCACGGCTGCGGGCCCGCCACCTGCCGTTCTCGATCGGCATCGTCGAGCGCGACCAATGGGTGGCCTGCATGGGCCGGGCCATGGAAGACGAGGGCATCGAGCCCGCGCTGGTCGAGCGCCTGTTGCAGTCGTTCTTCGGCGTGGCCGACTGGATGCGCAACCGTGAAGGCTAAGCCGGACGCCTCGGGCGCCCGGCGCCAGGCCTGGCCCGCGCCGCTGGCCGGCGCCATGCTCAGCGACGCCCGGCTGGGCGAGTCGGGCCCCGACATTTTCAACCCATCCCATTACGGCGACCGGGCCCGGCCCGTGGATGCCGGCGGCCGCCAGGCCGCCTGGTTCGTGCAGGGGCAGGGCTGGCAGGGCGTATTGCGGCGCTATCGCCGCGGCGGCCTCATCGCCAGGATCAGCCGCGACACCTACCTGTGGGCCGGCGAAGACCGCAGCCGCAGCTTCCGCGAATTCCGCTTGCTGGCCGCGATGCGCGCCCATGGCCTGCCGGTGCCCGCGCCGCTGGCCGCCGCCTACTGGCGTCAGGGGCCCACCTATCGTGCGGCCATCGTGGTCGAACGCATCCCGGGCGTGCGGCCGTTGGCGCAATCCCTGGCCGAACCGCTTTGGCAGCCGGTGGCCGAGGCCATCGTGCAGATGCACCGGGCCGGCGTCTGGCATGCCGACCTGAACGCCTTCAATATCCTGATCGGTTCCGACAGCCGGGTCTGGCTGATCGACTTCGACCGCGGCACCCAAGGCGGCCTGTCCGACCGCCAGCGCCAGGGCAACCTGGACCGCCTGCGCCGTTCGCTGGTCAAGGTGGCCGGCGACGAGGGCGAGCGCTTCTGGCTCAAATTGCGCGACAGCTACTGGACCGCCTGGGGCGTGGGCGTGCAGCCGTAAGGCGCGGGGCGCCCGGTTCATCGCAATCGGGGCCTAATTGCGGCAAATTCGGCTAAATCTGCCGGTAAAGTTGGTCAGGTCCTTGCTAAAAAGCTTTATGATTTCGCCTTTTGGTACTCCTGTAACTTACGGCGGATAGCTGGGGGGCTGGTAATGAAACTAAGGGCGGGAATGCGCTGGGCGCTAGGGACGATGCTGGTCATGGCAGCCACGTCGGCCGCGGTGGCGCAGAACAAGGTCGTCAACGTCTACAACTGGGCCGAGTACACGGCCCCGGACACGATTCCGGGTTTCGAGAAAGAAACCGGCATCAAGGTCCGCTACGACGTCTACGACAGCAACGACACCCTGCAGGCCAAGTTGCTGGCCGGCAAATCGGGTTACGACGTCGTTGTCCCGTCCACGCACTATGCCTCGCGTCAGATCGAGGCCGGCCTGTTCCAGAAACTGGACAAGTCCAAGCTGCCCAACCTGAAGTACCTGGATCCCGACGTCATGGCGCTGGTCGCCACGGTCGACCCCGGCAATGAATACGCCGTGCCCTGGGGCTACGGCACCAACGGCCTGGGCTACAACGTCACCAAGGTCAAGCAGATCATGGGCGACAACGTCGACCTGGCCAACTGGGACATGATCTTCAAGCCCGAGAATGCCGCCAAGCTGAAAGAGTGCGGCATCTCGATGCTGGACGAAGCCGCGCAGGTGTTCCCGGCCGTGCTCAAGTACCTGGGCAAAGACCCCAACACCACCAACGCCGACGACTACAAGGCCGCGCTGGACGTGTTGAAACAGATCCGTCCGTACATCCGCCAGTTCAGCTCGTCCGGCTACATCGACGAACTCGCCGTGGGCGACTTGTGTATGGTCTACGGCTTCTCGGGCGACGTCATGATCGCGCGCAAGCGGGCCCAGGAAGCCAAGAAGTCCTACGAAGTGAACTACTTCATTCCCAAGGGCGGCGCCCCGGCCTGGTTCGACCTGATGGTCATCCCCAAGGACGCCCCGCATCCGGAAGAGGCCCTGGCGTTCATCAACTACATCGAAACGCCGCAGGTGCACGCCGCCATCACCAACACCATGTTCTATCCGAACGCCAACAAAGAGGCGCGCAAGTACGTGGTCAAGGACGTGGCGGACAACCCCATGATCTACCCGTCGCCCGAGGTCTCCAAGACCTTGTACGTCATCAAGGCTCAGCCCTTGAACATCCAGCGCCTGCAAACCCGCATGTGGGCCGAGCTGAAGTCTGGACGATAGCCATCATGACCGATAGCCGTTACCCGGCGCCGCATTCGGCTGACCCGGACGAATTCGTCCGGGTGGCCGATGTAGTAAAGATCTTTGGCGATGTGGTCGCCGTTCGTTCCGTCAATCTTTCGGTCAAGCGCAACGAGATTTTCGCGTTGCTGGGCAGCTCCGGCAGCGGCAAGTCGACCTTGCTGCGGATGCTGGCCGGCTTCGAGGAAGCCACCTCCGGCCAGATCCTGCTCGACGGCGAAGACATCACCAGCGTGCCGCCGTACCGCCGGCCCGTGAACATGATGTTCCAGTCGTACGCGCTGTTCCCGCACATGACGGTCGAGGCCAACGTGGCCTTCGGCCTGAAGCAGGAAGGTGTGGACCGCGCCGAAATCCACGACCGCGTGTTCGAGGCGCTGGACCTGGTCCAGATGGCGGGCTATTCGCGCCGCAAGCCCAACCAGCTGTCCGGCGGCCAGCAGCAGCGCGTGGCGCTGGCGCGCAGCCTGGTCAAGCGGCCCAAGCTGTTGCTGCTTGACGAGCCCATGTCGGCGCTGGACAAGCAGATCCGCCAGAAGACCCAGATCGAACTGGTCAAGATCCTGGAACAGGTGGGTGTGACCTGCATCATGGTCACGCACGACCAGGAAGAAGCCATGACCATGGCCCACCGCCTGGCTGTCATGACCGAAGGCCAGATCGTCCAGTGCGGCACGCCGCAAGACGTCTACGCCTTCCCGAACTCGCGCTTCGTGGCCAGCTTCATCGGCTCGACCAACATGTTCACCGGCACCATCGTGGTCGACGAACCCGACCACGTCGCCATCGAAAGCCCCGAACTGAGCCGGCCGCTGTACGTCAGCCACGGCGTCAGCGAACCGCTGGGCATGGACGTGCACGTTTCCATCCGCCCCGAGCGCATGGTGGTGTCGCGCGGTCAGCCCGACGGCGACTACAACTGGGCCCACGGCATGGTCAGCCACATGGCCTGGATGGGCAGCTACGCGCTCTACCAGATCCGCCTGGATTCCGGCGCCATGGTCGAGGCCAGCGTGCCCAGCCTGCTGCTGGCGCAAATGGACGCCCCGGGCATCGACGAAGAAATCTTCGTCAGCTGGGACGCCGACAGCGCGACGGTGCTGGCGTCATGATCCGCTTTTCGCCCCGCGACTGGCTGCCCTCGGGCCGGACGCTGGCGGTGGTGCCGCCGTTCGCCTGGCTGGTGCTGTTCCTGCTGGTGCCCTTCCTGCTGGTGTTCAAGATCAGCTTCGCCGAACTCAAGTTCGGCATTCCGCCGTACACGTCGCTGGCGGAATTCAAAGACGAAGCGGTGCAGTTCAGCCTGCACCTGCGCGGCTACATCCTGCTGTTCACCGACAGCCTGTATTTCGCCACCTACCTCAGCTCGGTCAAGATCGCCGCGATCACCACGCTGGCCTGCGTGCTGATCGGCTATCCCATCGCGTACTACATCGCGCGTTCGTCGCCCGGCGTGCGCAACCTGCTGCTGCTGGGCGTGATCCTGCCGTTCTGGACCTCGCTGCTGTTGCGGGTGTATGCCTGGGTCGGCATCCTGCGCAACGACGGCCTCTTGAACAATTTCCTGCAATGGCTGGGCATCATTTCCAGCCCGCTGGAAATCTATCGCACCGACCTGGCGGTGTACATCGGCATGGTCTATGCGTACCTGCCGTTCTTCATCCTGCCTTTGTATGCCACGCTGGTGAAGATGGACTTGCGCCTGCTGGAAGCCGCCTACGACCTGGGCGCCAAGCCGTGGCAGGCGTTCTGGCAGATCACCGTGCCGCTGTCGCGCCAGGGCGTCATTGCCGGCGCCATGCTGGTGTTCATTCCGGCGGTCGGCGAATACGTCATTCCTGAAATGCTGGGGGGCGCCAATACGCTGATGATGGGCCGGGTCATGTGGAACGAGTTCTTCAACAATACCGACTGGCCGATGGCCTCGGCGGTGACCTGCGTGATGGTGCTGTTGCTGCTGGTGCCCCTGGCGCTGTTCCAGTACAACCAGGTCAAGCAGCAGGAACTGGCGACCGGAGGCCGCAAATGAACGGTCCCAACAAGACTTTGCGCGCCGTCGTGCTGGGGCTGGGCTACTTCTTCCTGTACGTGCCCATCATCAGCCTGATGGTGTTCTCGTTCAACGAATCGCCCGCCGTCACGTCCTGGACCGGTTTCTCGTTCCGCTGGTATCACTCGCTGTTCAACGACGATGCGCTGCTGCGCGCGGCCTGGCTGTCGTTCCGCATCGCCGCCATGACCGCCACGGCCGCCGTCATCATCGGTACCTGGGCGGGCTACGTGCTGGGACGCATGGGCCGGTTCCGCGGCTTCGCGCTGTACGTCGGCATGCTCAGCGCGCCGCTGGTCATCCCCGAAGTCGTGCTGGGCATCTCGCTGCTCTTGATGTTCGTGGAATTGCGCGGCCATCTGGGCTGGCCCGCCGAAAACGGCATCTTCACGATCTGGGTGGGCCACGTGACCCTGTGCATGGCCTTCGTGGCGGTGGTCATCCAGACCCGCATCCGCGACCTGGACCGCTCGCTGGAAGAGGCCGCGCTGGACCTGGGCGCCACGCCCATCACCGTGTTCTTCAAGATCACGCTGCCGCTGATCGCACCGGCGCTGGCCTCGGCCTGGCTGCTGTCGTTCACCCTGTCGCTGGACGACGTCGTGCTGGCGTCGTTCCTGTCCGGCCCCAGTTCCAGCACGCTGCCGATGGAAGTGTTCTCGCGCGTGCGGCTGGGCCTGAAACCCGAGATCAATGCGTTGGCCACCCTGTTCATCCTGGCGGTGGGCACCTGCGTGATCCTGGCCAACCGCATGCAATGGCGCAAGGAGTCCGAACCCAAATGAAGCAAACCACCCTGTATGGCCTGACCAAGTGCAGCACCTGCGTCAAGGCGCGCGAATGGCTGACCGAGCACGGCGTCGACCACCAGTTCATCGACTACCGCGACCATCCCGTGCCTGCCGCCACCCTGAAGGCCTGGTCCGGCAAGGTCGGCGGCTGGGAAAAACTGGTCAACCGCGCCTCGATGACCTGGCGCAACCTGCCCGACGACCGCAAGACCCCCGCCACCGATGCGCAATGGACCCAGCTGATCGCCGAGTTCCCCGCGCTGGTGCGCCGGCCGGTCACCGTCACGCCCGATGGCGAGGTCGGCGTCGGCTTCAGCGAAAAGCGTTACGGCGAACGTTTCGCCTGACGCCGTGGCTCCCTCGGCCAACCAGGCATCGCGCCGCGCGGGCAACGCGCTGCCCGATGCCTTTTTCAATCGCGACGCCCGCACGCTTGCGCGCGACCTGCTGGGCAAGGTGGTGCGCCACGGGGTCGACGGCCTGTGGCTGTCGGCCCGCATCATCGAAACCGAAGCCTACTACCTGGAAGAAAAGGGCAGCCACGCGTCGCTGGGCTACACGCACAAGCGCCGCGCCCTGTTCATGGACGGGGGCGTGGTCTACATGTATTACGCGCGCGGCGGCGATTCGCTCAATTTCAGCGCCGCCGGGCCCGGCAACGCCGTGCTGATCAAGTCCGCCTACCCTTGGTCCGACGCGCTGTCCGGCCCCGAGGCATTGGCCCGCATGCAGCAACTGAACCCCGACGCCCAGGGGCAGCCGCGGCCGCCGGCCAGGCTGTGCGCGGGACAGACGCTGCTATGCCGGGCGTTGGGCCTGAAGGTGCCGGACTGGGACGCGCGCCGTTTCGATCCGCAAGCGCTGTATGTCGAAGACGTGGGCCAGGCGCCCGCGGCGCTCATCAGCACCACCCGGCTGGGCATACCGCCGGGGCGCGACGAACACCTGGAATACCGCTACGTCGATCCGGCCTACGCGGCCTTCTGCACCCGCAACCCGCTACGCCGGGGGCAGGTGGCGGGGCGTGATTACCAATGGGTGGATCGCGACGGGGCGCTGCTGCCGCACGCGCCCTGAACCGGGCGCTTCGCGGCGCGAGGGCGTTCGATGCGGGGCGTCAGACCTGCGCTTGCGAGCCGTCCTGCGCGGCCGCCCGAAGGGCAGCTTCGCGTGCCCGCCGCGCCATGGCGGCGCGCATGTCGGCATATTTGCGCTGGATGCGCTTGCGGTTCAGCCGTTTGCTCCAGGCATACACCGGCACCAGCGGCAGCACGCCAAAGCCGTCGATCAGGAACAGCCCGGCCTTGCCGTCCGCATTCTGGCCACAGGCGATATTGCTGGCCGACAGGTCATGCAGCACGACGTGTGCATCGGCCAGGTCTTCGACGAACTCATCCAGTTGCGCGGACAGGTCCGCGTCCATCTTGCCCTGGCGCGCCAGGTCGGCCACCGTGGGGGCGATATTGCCCTGGCCATCGGTGATCTTTTCGACCAGCAGGCCCAGGCCCAGCGTGGTCTGGGCCACGCCGACGATGCGCGCCATCGGCACCTGCCACACGCCGGACGGGCGCGTGGTGGTGGTGACGTATTCGGTAAATTCGTTCAGGTAGACGCGGTAGGCGCTTTCGCGCTGGTACTGCTTGTACCAGCGCTTGAAGGGGCGCGCTTCCAGGTAGACGGCGCGCGCCTGCATGTCCATCACCTTGACCAGCAGCGAAGGCGCATGGGGGTGCTGGAAGATATGGCGGTCACCGCCGATGGCGACGGGTGTCTCGTCATTGAGATTCAAGGGTCCGAAGACGGAGCCGAAGTCGACGGTGGCCGGACAGGATGTGGGGAGATCAGCGGTATTCAACTCTTTTTAAGGTTTTTATCTGTGTTGTTAACAGTTTAATGCCGTTGCTTGCCATTGGTCTTGCGTTGGATCGGCCAAGTCGTTTCGGATGGCTACAGGGGGCAGGGATGCGGCCCTATAATTTCAGGCAGCCGCCGTGGGTGCGGCGTGGGGAATGACCTTGTCCAATGATGTTTTGCTGTGGATTGCCGCCGGTGGCGCGGTGCTGGCCTGCCTGGCTGCCCTGATGGCATGGCTGTCGCGCCCCAGCCACGATGGCCGCCTGGATGCGCTGCTGGACGGGTTGGAGCGCACGGAACGGGCCTTGCGCGCCGATATCGCCGAGGGCCAGCGCGGCTTGCGCACCGAATTCGCGGAATCCACCCGTGCGCTGCGCCAGGAATTGGCCCAGTCCCACGGCGACCTGCGCGCCGCGCTGAACCGCGACGCCCAGGCGGCCCGCGCCGAATCCGCCGACTCGCTGGGCCGTTTCGCCACGGGTTTCGGCGAGCAATTGCAGGGACTGATCCAGATCAACGAGCGCCGCCTGATGGAAGTGCGCACGACGGTGGACCAGCGCCTGCAGGCGTTGCAGGCAGACAACAGCACCAAGCTCGATGAAATGCGCCGCACGGTGGACGAAAAGCTCCATGCCACGCTGGAGCAACGCCTGGGCGAATCGTTCAAGCAGGTCTCGGACCGCCTGGAAGCCGTGCACAAGGGCCTGGGCGAAATGCAGGCGCTGGCTGCCGGCGTGGGCGACCTGAAGCGGGTGCTGACCAACGTCAAGTCGCGCGGCACCTGGGGCGAAGTGCAGCTGGCGCGGCTGATCGAAGACAACATGACGCCCGAGCAGTACGCCAGCAACATCAAGCCGGTGCCGGGCAGCGACGCGGTGGTGGAATTCGCCATCCGCCTGCCGGGCCGCGGCGACGGCGGCGCGCCGGTCTGGCTGCCTATCGACGCCAAGTTTCCCAAGGAAGAGTACGAACGCCTGATGGATGCGCAGGACGCCGCCGACGTCGAGGGCGTCAAAGCGGCGGGCGCCGCGCTGGGCAAGGCGGTCGAGGTGCAGGCGCGCCTGATCGCGTCCAAGTACGTGGCGCCGCCGCACACCACCGATTTCGCCATCATGTTCCTGCCCACCGAAAGCCTGTATGCCGAAGTGCTGCGGCGTCCCGGGCTGCTGGACCGCTTGCACGACCTGCGCATCAACGTCGCCGGGCCCAGCAACCTGGCGGCGCTTTTGAACAGCCTGCAGATGGGCTTTCGCACGCTGGCCATCGAGCAGCGTTCGTCTGAGGTCTGGCAGGTGCTGCGCGCGGTCAAGACGGAATTCGGCAAGTTCGGCGACGCGCTGGCCGGCGTCAAGAAGACGCTGGACACCGCCAGCAGCAAGATCGGCCAGACCGAGGTGCGCACTCGCGCCATGCTGCGCAACCTGAAAAGCGTCGAGGCGCTGCCGGAAGCGGATGCGCAGCGCCTGCTGGGCGGCGAGGGGCTGGATGCGGCGGATGCCGAACCCGGCAGCGAAGCCGAGGGCGAAGGCGGCGCCACGCCGCCGTCTGCGAACTGATCCTGGCGCCTGATCCGACCCCGTTCGCGCTTGTGACCGGGGCGGTCTGTCGATATCCTCATCATTGCGGCAATTCGCCGTCGATATCTGGAGCATCGTAAGCATGGGCACCGCTGACCGACTTGATTCCTCTTCCTTCGACGCGATGGCGCTGGGCGCCGATATCGCCCAAGGAGCCACGACCGCGCTTGCCGCGATGCAGCAAGCCGTGGAAAGGGTGGCGGCGCGCAACCCCGTGATCAATGCGGCCTGCGGCGTGCAGGCCGAACTGGGGCTGGACCTGGCCCGAGCGCTGGACCAGGAACTGGCCGCCCTGACATCTGCCCAACGGCTGGCCTTGCTGCGTGAACGCCCCTTCCTGGGTGTACCCACCTTGCTCAAGGACCTGGGCACCGCTGCGTTGGGCCTGCCCAGCATGATGGGGTCGGTGCTATACGGCCAGGTCGATTGGTCGGTCGATGCCGACATCGTCAAGCGCTACCGCCGCGCCGGCCTCATTCCGTTTGGCCGCACCACCAGCGCGGAACTCGGCCTGAGCCCCACCACCGAATCGCCCGTCTACGGCGCGCCCACGCAGAACCCCTGGAAGACCGGGCATAGCGCTGGCGGTTCCAGCGGCGGCGCGGGGGCGGCGCTGGCCAGCGGCATGGTGCGCATCGCGCACGGCAGCGATGGCGGCGGCTCCATCCGCATTCCGGCCTCGTGTTGCGGCGTGCTGGGCCTGAAGCCCTCGCGCGGCATGATGCCGCTGGGTCCGCTCAAGGGCGAAGGCTGGGGCGGCCTGGCCACCGAGCACATGATGACGCTGTCGGTGCGCGATTGCGCCGCCTCGCTCGATATCAGTGCTGGCGCCGATGTGGGCGCGCCGTATGCGTCGCCCGCCAAGCCGCAGGACAGCTATCTGGACATCGTCTCGCGCGTGGGCGCCGACCCCGCCAGCGCGCCGCGCCGCCGCATCGCCTATATCAGCACCACCTATGAAGGCGCGGCGATCGACCCGGAAGTCGCGGCCGCCGTCGAAGAGGCCGCGCGGTTCTTCGCCGGCCTGGGCCACGAACTCGTCACGGCTGCGCCGCCCGTGGGGTCCGAGGAAGTACTGTCGCCCATGCTGCCGCTGATCGCCAGCGCCGCGGCCAATGCCATCGACAGCTTCGTCGGCGCCCGCAACCGCCGCCTGGCCGCCGACGAACTGCAGCCCACCACGCTGGGGGCTCGTGAATATGCGCGCGCCATTTCCGGCGCGCAGTACGTGGCCTGCGTGGATGCTTGCCACGAGATCACGCGGCGCATCGGCCGCTTCCTGCATCGCGACGGCGCGCAGGGGCACGACCTGTTCCTGTCGCCGGTGCTGGCGCAGTTGCCCGCGCCCATCGGCCGCTACGCCATGGACAATGCCGACTACCTGGCCTACCGTCTGGGCAAGAAGGGCGTGATCGGCTATTCCCCCTTCGCGCCGCTGGCCAACCTGACGGGCATGCCGGCGATTTCCATTCCGTTCGGCCTGTCGGCCGACGGCCTGCCCATCGGCATCCAGGTCATGGGGCCGCTGGGCAGCGAGGCCTGGCTGCTGGAACTGGCCGCCCAGGTCGAAGCCCTGCGGCCGTGGCAGCGGGTGGCGCCCATCGCCAGATAGGCTGGGGGGCGCCGGGCAGGGCAACGCCGCGCGCCCATCGCGCGCGGCGCATCAACGCATCGCCGGGAGCCAGCATGACTTCGTTCGCGACCCACACTGTGCTGAACCAGGTTCCGCCCCTGGAAGACTATTCGTTGTACGAGACCGATCCGGCGCTGCGTGACGCCGCGCAGCGCGAGGGCGCGGGCGCCTGGGCCGGCGACCTGGCCGCGCATGGCGCCTGGCTGGGCCGCGCCCAGACGCTGGCCGCAGGCGCCGAGGCCAACCGCTGCCCGCCGCGGCTCCAGGCCTACGACCGCAGCGGCCATCGCATCGACCATGTGCAATTTCATCCGGCCTGGCAACTGCTGATGAGCGGCATCGCCGCGCGCGGCCTGCACAGCCGGGCCTGGGCGCAACCGGTGCCGGGGGCGCAGGTGGCGCGCGCGGCGGCGTACCTGATGCAGGGCCAGGTCGAGGCCGGTACGCTGTGTCCCACCACCATGACGTTCGCTGCCGTGCCGCTGTTGCAGCGCGAACCGGCGGGCGTGGTCGATTACGGCGGCGACTGGCTGCCGGCGCTGTTCTCGCGCGAATTCGATGGCGCCGACGCGCCGCTGGCCGGTAAGCGGGGCGCCCTGATCGGCATGGGGCTGACCGAGAAGCAGGGCGGGTCGGACCTGCGCGCCGTCACCACCCGGGCCGAACCGCTGGGCCCGGCTGGCCGCGGCTGCGCGTACCGCATCGTCGGGCACAAGTGGTTCTTTTCGGTGCCGCAGGCCGACGCACACCTGGTGCTGGCGCAGACGGATGCCGGACTCAGCTGCTTTTTCGTGCCGCGCTGGATTCCGGGCGGGCCGCGCAACGCCATCCGCATCCGGCGCCTGAAGGACAAGCTGGGCAACCACAGCAACGCCAGCGCCGAGGTCGAGTTCGAAGACGCCTGGGGCGCCATGGTGGGCGAACCCGGGCGCGGCCTGGCGGTGCTGCTGGAAATGGCCGCGACCACGCGGCTCGATTGCGTGCTGGGCAGCGCGGCGCTGCTGCGCCAGGCCGTGGTGCAGTCGCTGCACCATGCGGGCTACCGACAGGCCTTCGGCAAGCCGCTGCTGGCGCAGCCGCTGATGCGCAATGTGCTGGCCGACCTGGCGCTGGAATCCGAGGCCGCGCAGGCGCTGGCGCTGCGGCTGGCGCGGGCGGTGGACGAGCGCGGCGACGCCGCGGCGCGCGCATTGGCGCGGGTGGGCACGCCGGCCGCCAAGCTGTGGGTGTGCAAGCGGGCCATCGCGGCGGTGGCCGAATGCATGGAAGCCTGGGGCGGCAACGGCTATGTGGAAGAAGGGCCGATGCCGCGCCTGTATCGAGAAACCCCGGTCAATTCCATCTGGGAAGGCTCGGGCAACGTGATGGCGCTGGACGTGCTGCGGGCGCTGCAGCGCGAACCTGAAGCGTTGCCGGCGCTGGAAGCCGAATTCGCGCTCGCCGCCGGCCAGTACCGCGAGTTCGATGCCGCGCTGGCGGCCTGGCGCGCGCTGCTGGCGGACCCGGCCCAGGCCGAGTTCCAGGCCCGCCGCATCGCCGGCGGCCTGGCGCGGCTGTGGCAGGCTGCGCTGTTGATCCAACACGCGCCCCAGGCCGTGGCGCAGGGCTTCGTCGCCAACCGCCTGGGCGCCATGGGTGGCATCTTCGGCGAGCTGGCGGGGGGCGCCGACGTGGCGGCGATCCTGGCGCGGGCGTGGCCCGCCGCGGCCGCATGCTAAATTTCCCCGCTCTACTCACCTGAATCGCATTTTTTCCCGCCATGCTCACCCAGCAAGAACTCAAGCAGCAAGCCGCCGACGCGGCTCTGGAACTCGTTGAACAGGTCGCCGGCCCCGATGTCATCATCGGCGTGGGCACCGGCTCCACGGCCGATCTTTTCATTGACGGCCTGGCGCGTTTCAAGGGCCGTATCGGTGGCACGGTCGCCAGTTCCGAACGCAGCGCGGCGCGCCTGGCGGGCCACGGCCTGAAGGTGCTGGACCTGAACGACGTGACCTCCATGCCCCTGTACGTGGACGGCGCCGACGAAATCGACGCCAACCTGCACATGATCAAGGGCGGCGGCGGCGCGCAGACGCGCGAAAAGATCGTGGCCTCGGTGGCCGAGCGCTTCGTCTGCATCGTCGACGAATCCAAGCTGGTGCAGGTGCTGGGCAAGTTCCCGCTGCCGATCGAAGTCATTCCGATGGCGCGCGAATCCGTCGCCCGCGCCATGGTCGCCCTGGGCGGCCAGCCGCGCCTGCGCGAGGGTTTCGTCACCGATAACGGCAACATCATCCTGGACGTCGCCGGCCTGTCGATCACCGACGCGCCGGGCCTGGAAGCCCGCATCAACAACCTGGCGGGCGTCGTGACCGTCGGCCTGTTCGCCATCGCCGGCGCCGACGTGGCGCTGCTGGCCACGCAAAGCGGCATCCGCCGCCTGGACCACCGCGCCTGAGCGTGCGGGCGGTGCGCTCCGCCCGCGCTTGCCGGGGGCGGGGCCGCGATTCATAATCCTGTCACACTTGGGTCATAACCTTGCCGGTTGTGCAGGCCCATCTCGAGAAACTCTTTCATATCGGGGCAATGCAATGAGATCAACCACGCAGGGAGCCCGGATGACGGAGCATACAAACAAGCAGTTCGACGCTGATCTGGAAAGCGTCCGTTCGCAGTTCTTGCAAATGGGCGGCGTGGTCGAAGCCATGATCCAGGAGGCCATCGACGCGCTGGCCAGCGGCGATCTGACGCTGGTTGAAAAAGTGCGCGAGCGCGAAAAGGAAGTCAATCGCCACGAAGTGGAGATCGACGAAAGCATCAGCCGCATCCTGGCCCGCCACCAGCCCACCGCCATCGACCTGCGCATGCTGATGGCCGTGTCCAAGATGCTGACCGACATGGAACGCTCGGGCGACGAGGCCGAGAAAGTGGCCACCGTGGCTCGCCGCATCCACGAAGCCGACATGCCGCACATTCCGGTGATCGAACTGCGCCACATGGCCTCCAACGTGCGCACCATGCTGCACCAGGCCCTGGACGCTTTCGCCCGCCTCGACCCGATCCTGGCCGCCGCCGTCGTGCGCAGCGACAAGGAAGTCGACAAGGAATGGAAGGGCGCGCTGCGCCACCTGATCACCTACATGATCGAAGACCCGCGCACCATTTCGCGCGCCATCGACATGATCTTCATTGCCCGCGCCCTGGAACGCATTGGCGACCACGCCAAGAACATGTCCGAACGCGTGATCTACATGGTCAAGGGCGCCGACGTGCGCCACACCGGCGTGAAGAACACCGAGCGCCTGGCGCGCGGCGAAGAAGACACGCCGGCCGAATCGCAGGATTCCTGATCTGCGCCAACGCCCTGCCGCAGGCCGGCAAGGCAAGAGAAAACCCCAAGCGCGTTGGCGTCTTGGGGTTTTTTATTTGGGGGGCGTCGGCGTTACAGGCTGGCAGCGGCCGCCGAGGGCAGCGCGGCACCCTGGCACAGCCTCGGGTCGGGTACGCCGGACTTGCCGGGGTTGATGCGTCCGGCCAGGCGGCGGCCGAACATGGGCAGCGCCTGCGCGGTCACTTCCAGGTCGTACCAGCCTTCGCAGCCGGCGTATTTCAGTTCCAGCGCGCCGCCGGCCTGTACGTGCGCCATGGCACGCCAACCGTCACCCATGCGCGATTCGATCAGCACCGGCTGGTGGTGTTCGCCGTGGTTGATCAGGCGCAGGCGCACGCCGGAGGTCACCGGCACCAATTGCGTTTCCAGCAGGCCGGCGTCGCGCGCGTCGCCGCGGAACTGGCGATGAAAGCCATCCGGGCCCAGCAGCCACAGATCGTAGGCGCCATGGGCGTCCAGGCGCCAGCCGTCGTCCAGCCGCGCGCCCGCGCCGATGGTGTAGCGGCGCGGGGCGCGGTCCAGCGCCAGGCGGTCGTACACGTGCAGCACGGCGCCGGCCGTGCCGGGGTTGCGGAAGGTCAGGCGGTAGTGCTCGCCGTCGGCCGTCATGCGGCCCACGGCCTCCAGCGCGTAGGGCAGGGCGCAGGCGTGGCGGATGCTGTCGGCGTGCAGCGAGCCGCGGTCGCCCGCGAAGTCGAAGGCCGACGTCAGGTCGCCGGCCACGGCGCGGCGCCAGGCGCTGATGTTGGGTTCGGGCACGCCAAAGCGGGCCTCCAGGAAGCGGATCACCGAGGTGTGGTCGAACACCTGCGAATTGACCCAGCCGCCCCGGCTCCAGGGCGACACCACCAGCATCGGCACGCGCGGGCCCATGCCGAAGCCGCGGCCGTGCAGGGCGGGAGGATCGTCCGGGGTGCCGGCGCTGGGACCGTGGCGGGCGTCGTGGTATTCGCCGTCCAGTTCCACCGTCGACAGACCGCCCGAGTGGTTGCCCGCCTGGCCGCCCTGGGGGCGGGCCGGCGGCGCGGGCGGCGGCATGTGGTCGAAGAAGCAGTCGTTTTCGTCGTAGGTGACCAGGAACACGCAGCCGCTCCAGACGGCGGGGTTGCGCGTCAGGATATCCAGCACCCGTTCGGTATAGGCGCCGCCCTGGCGCGGCGACGAGACTTCCGGATGCTCGGAATCGGCGGTGGGGGCGATGATCCAGGACACCTGCGGCAGCGTCCCCTGGTCCACGTCGCGCGCCAGGTCATCCAGGGTATGGGTCGACAGGGCGCGGTCGCGCAGCGGGGCGTCCAGGGCCGTGCTGGCATGCTGGCGGCGGTATTGCCGAAAGCCCGCCAGCGGGTTGTCGTGGAAGTTGTCGGCCATGTCCTGGTAGATGCGCCAGTCGATGCCGGCGGCCTGCAGGCGCTCGGGGTAGGTGGTCCAGCCGTAACCCTGGTCGGCCGGCCCCAGGCGGTCGAACGTATTGACCAGCGCGGGGCCGCCGGCGCGTCCCAGCGGGTCGTTGGTGCCGGTCCACAGGAACAGCCGGTTCGGATTGGTGCCCGCATGGATGGCGCAGTGATACGCATCGCACACGGTGAAGGCGTTGGCCAGCGCGGTCTGGAACGGCACTTCGTGGGGCCGGTAGGCGCCCAGGCCCAGGCGGCTCTTGGCGGCCAGCCACTGGTCCATGCGGCCGTCGTTCCAGGCGCGCTGGGCGTCGTCCCAGGTATGCGGGGTGATGTAGCCCACCGGCGTGTGGCTGGCGTAGTCGGCGTGCAGCGCATAGGGGCGCAGTGTCTGCCGGCCATGGGCCTGGGTCAGGATGTTGCCGGCGGCCGTGGGCACGGGATGCGGGTCGGCCAGCCCCCGCACGCCCGGCAGGGCCCCGAAATAATGGTCGAAGGACCGGTTTTCCTGCATCAGGATGACGACGTGCCGCACGTCGTCGAGCGTGCCGCGCTTGCGGTCGGGGGCAATGCCCAACGCGCGCCGGATGGCCGGCGGCAGATCGGGCGTGGCGGCGGAACTCGGTTCTTCGTTCATGACAGCATTAATACGGCCTGCGATATCGGAATCTTAAGGCCAGTGCGGGGGCGGGCGGCCGGGCGGGCCGCAAAAGCGCGAAGCCCCTCGCGGGCGAGGGGCTTCACAGGCGTGCCGCGCGGCGGCGCGGCGGGGCTCAGGCCGAGGGCGGAACGTAGCCCTGGGCCTCGACGCTGCCGTCCTCGAACAGGAAACGTTCCATTTGCTGCTGCAGGTATTTGCGAGCGCGGGCGTCGGCCAGGTTCAGGCGGTTTTCGTTGACCAGGCGCGTCTGCACCTGCTTCCACTCTTCCCAAGCTTCCTTGGAAATGCTTTGCCAGATACGGGTGCCGAGTTCGCCGGGGTAGGGCGGAAAATCCAGCCCTTCGGCTTCACGCTTCAATTTCACACAGTTGACGGTACGGGCCATGGTTCGCTGCCGGAAAGAATAGGTAATGGGGCATTTTAGCGGGCTTGGCGCGCGGACGGCGCCAAGCCCCTTCGGGCCCTGCGGGTAGGGCCGGGCGCTACAGCTTCTTGATGAACACCAGGCTGTTGCGCGAACGGTTGTAGTGGTTCTGCTTTTCGCGCGGCAGGTCGGTGATGCCGCCCTGCACGAAGCCGCGCTTCATGAACCAGTGCGACGTGCGTGTGGTCAGCACGAACAGGCGCTTGGCGCCGGTGGCGCGGGCGCGCGATTCCATGTGGCGCAACAGGATTTCGCCTTCGCCCGAGCCTTGCCATTCGGGGTGGACGATCAGGCAGGCCATTTCGGCCATCTGCTCGTCGGCAAAGGTGTGCAGGGCCGCGCAGCCGTAGATCACGGCGTCGTGCTCGAGCACGGTGAAGTTTTCCACGTCGCGCTCGACCACGCTGCGCGGGCGCGGCACCAGCGTGCCGTCGGCTTCCAGGGGCTCGATCAGGCTGAGGATGGCGCCGACGTCGTCGATGGTGGCCGGGCGCAGGTCGTCCAGGGTGTCTTCGACCACCATGGTGCCCACGCCGTCGTGGGTGAAGATTTCGAGCAGCACGCTGCCGTCCAGCGCGAAGGGCACTAGGTGGGCGCGGGCCACGCCGCGCTTGACCGCCAGCGACGCATACTGCAGGTAGGCGCCGGTTTCTTCGTCCAGCGAACCGGCCGCGAGCAGGCCGTCGGCGTCCACGCGGGCCAGTTCAGTGTCCACTGTGCCGTCTTCGTTCAGCACGCCTTGGCCGCTGGACAGGAAGATCAGCTTTTCGGCGCGCAGCGCCACGGCCACGCTGGTGGCCAGGTCTTCCATGGCCAGGTTGAAGGCGTCGCCCGTGGGCGAGAAGCCCAGCGGCGACAGCAGCACGACCGACGACCCCTTTTCGATGGCGAACTTCAGCGCGTCGACGTCGATCTTGCGCACCTGGCCGGTGTGCTTGTAGTCGACGCCTTCGAGCACGCCGGTGGGGCGGGCGGTGACGAAATTGCCCGAAATGACGCGGATGTGGGCGTGCGACATCGGCGTATTGGGCAGGCCCTGGCTGAAGGCGGCCTCGATGTCCAGGCGGATTTCACCGGCGGCTTCCTTGGCGCATTCCAGCGCGGCGGCGTCGGTGGGCGCCAGGCCGCGGTCGAATTGCTGGGTGAAGCCCTTCAGGCGCAGTTGTTCGTTGACCTGGGGGCGCGAGCCGTGCACCAGCACCAGCCGGATGCCCAGCGAGGACAGCAGCGATAAGTCCTGGACCAGCGCGTTCAGCGCGCCGGCCTGCACCAATTCACCGCCAAACGCCACCACGAAGGTCTTGCCTCGGAACGCATGCACATAGGGCGCCACATCTCGGAACCATCGGACGAACTGGGCAGGGGCGAATTCAGGGGCTTCAAGGGCGGAGACAGTGTCTGGTTCCAGGTCGGGCATGATGGGTGGGGCAATTCCTGAGAGTGGCAACAACGCGGCAGGGGCCGCGTCAACGCGCCGTCGCAAGGGCGGCGTGCCGAAATTATATGGCCGCGGGGCGTTTATATAATAGGCAGCTAACCGGACAAATCGTACATGCCAGAATCTTCCCGCCCGCGGCCGCCTGTAGCGGCCGACGGGTCGACCCGTGCCCCCGGAAAACCGCGGGCCGACGGCGCGGCCCAGGCCGAGCGCCGGGCGCCTCGCCCCGAACGGCCCATTCCGGCCGTTTCCTACCCCGAAGACCTGCCCGTCAGTGCGCGGCGCCAGGAGATCGCGCGCGCCATCGCCAATCACCAGGTGGTGATCGTCAGCGGCGAGACCGGCTCGGGCAAGACCACCCAGCTGCCCAAGATCTGCCTGGAACTGGGCCGCGGCCGCCAGAAGATGATCGGCCACACCCAGCCGCGCCGGCTGGCCGCGACATCCGTGGCCAAGCGCATCGCCGAAGAGCTGAATACGCCGATGGGCGAGGTGGTGGGCTACCAGGTGCGATTCAACGACCGCACCGGCCCCAACGCGTCCATCAAGCTGATGACGGACGGCATCCTGCTGGCCGAGTCGCAGCGCGACCCGCTTTTGCGCCGCTACGACACCATCATCATCGACGAGGCGCACGAACGCAGCCTGAACATCGACTTCCTGCTGGGCTACCTGAAGCAGTTGCTGCCGCGGCGCCCGGACCTGAAGATCATCATCACGTCGGCCACCATCGACGCCGAGCGCTTTGCCCGCCATTTCGCGGCGTCCGAAGACAAGCCCGCGCCGGTCATCGAGGTCTCGGGCCGCCTGTACCCGGTTGAACTGCGCTACCGCCCGGTGCGGGAAGAACCCGCCGAAGACGAAGCGCCCGCCAAGGCCGGGCGCGACCGCGAACGCATGTCCGGCGACGAAGAGCGCGACCTGATCGACGCCATCGTCGACGCGGTGGACGAATGCGCCCGCCACGGCCCGGGCGACGTGCTGGTGTTCCTGCCCGGCGAACGCGAGATCCGCGAGTCGGCCGAGGCCCTGCGCAAACGCCATCCGGCCGGCACCGAGGTGCTGCCGCTATACGCACGCCTGTCGCAGGCCGAACAGGAACAGATCTTCCATCCGCGCGGCAACGCGCGGCGCATCGTGCTGGCCACGAACGTGGCCGAAACCTCGCTGACCGTGCCCGGCATCCGCTTCGTGGTCGACAGCGGCCTGGCCCGCATCAAGCGCTATTCGTGGCGCAACAAGGTCGAGCAGCTGCGCATCGAGCCCATCAGCCGGGCCTCGGCCAACCAGCGCGCCGGCCGCTGCGGCCGCGTGGGGCCGGGCGTGTGCATCCGGCTCTACGACGAAACCGATTTCAACGCCCGCGCCGCCTTCACCGACCCCGAAGTGCTGCGCTCGTCGCTGGCCTCGGTCATCCTGCGGATGAAGTCGCTCAAGCTGGACGACATCGAGCAGTTCCCCTTCGTCGAGGCCCCGCCGGGGCGGGCGGTGGCCGACGGCTACCACCTGCTGCAGGAACTGGGCGCCATCGAACTGGCCACGGCCGACGACGACACCGACGCCACCCGCACCGGCGCCTCGTTCGTGCTGACCCAGACGGGCCACGAACTGGCCAAGCTGCCGGTCGACCCGCGCATCGGCCGCATGATCCTGGCCGCGCGCGAACAGCAATGCCTGGCCGAAATGCTGATCATCGCCTCGGCCCTGTCGGTGCAGGACGCGCGCGACCGCCCCATGCAGGAACGCGAGGCCGCCGAGGCCGCGCACGCCAAGTTCGCCGACGACAAGTCCGAATTCATTTCCTTCCTGAAGCTGTGGCGCTGGTACGGCGAACAGGTCCAGCACAAGGCCTCGCAGCGCAAGCTGGTGGGCCTGTTGCGGCAGAACTTCCTGTCGCCGATCCGGCTGCGCGAATGGCACGACGTCCATACCCAGCTGGCCGCCCTGGTGGGCGAGCAGGGCTGGCGCGTCAACCAGGTCGAAGCCACCTACGAACAGCTGCACCTGGCGCTGCTGTCGGGCCTGCTGGGCAATATCGGCTTCAAGAGCGACGAGGGCGGCCATTACCAGGGCGCCCGCGACATCCGCTTCCATATCCACCCCGGCTCGCGCCTGGTCAAGAAGGCGGGCCGCTGGATCGTGGCCGCCGAACTGGTCGAGACGACCCGCCTGTACGCGCGCTGCGTGGCCCGCATCGACCCGGTCTGGCTGGAAAAGGTGGGCGCCCACTTGATTCGCAAGAACTGGTCGGACCCGCGCTGGGAAAAGAAGGCCGGCCAGGTCGTGGCCAACGAACGCGCCACGCTGTATGGGCTGACCATCTACACTGGCCGGCGCATCCAGTACGGTCGCGTGCATCCGCGCGAGGCGCGCGAACTGTTCATCCGCCAGGCGCTGGTGCCGGGCGAGATCGACACGCGCCTGGCCTTCGTGGCCCACAACCGCAAGCTGATCGCCGGCATCGAAAAGCTCGAACACCAGACCCGCCGCCCGGACATCCTGGTCGACGACGAGCTGATCTACGCCTTCTACGACCGTCAGCTGCCGGCCGACATCTCGCAGACCGCCACGTTGGAAAAGTGGGTGGGCGGCCTGGACAAGGCCGCGGCCGCCAAGCTGATGCTGACGCGCGACGAGCTGATGCGGCACGAAGCCGCCGGGGTCACCACCGACGTCTTCCCCAAGAAGGTCGAGTGGCAGGGCGTGTCGATGGCGCTGGACTATCACTTCGAACCCGGCTCGCCGCGCGACGGCGTGACGCTGTCGGTGCCGCTGTTCGCCCTGAACCAGATCGATCCGGCGCGCTGCGAGTGGCTGGTGCCCGGCATGCTCAAGGAAAAGGCGCACCTGCTGCTCAAGTCGCTGCCGCAGAAGCTGCGCCGCCACTGCGTGCCGCTGCCCGACTACGCCGCCGGCTTCTACGACCGCTGGTTCGAGCGCATGGCCGATCCCCAGATGGGCCTGGTCGATGCCCTGATCGCCGACATGTGGGACCAGGTGCAGGTGCGCCCGGCCGTGGCCGATTTCAAGCTGGAAACCCTGCCGGCCCACCTGTTCATGAACTTCCGGGTGGTCGACGAACACGGCCGCATGCTGTCCGCCGGCCGCAACCTGGCCCAGCTGCGCGCCGAATTCGGCAAGCAGGCCCAGGCCACCTTCCAGCAGCTGGCCGCCAGCGACACCCAGGTGGCCCAGGCGCTGGCGCATGAAAACCTGACCTCCTGGTCGTTCGGCCCATTGCCGGAAATCCTCGAGATCAAGCGCCGCGGCCAGTCGGTCATCGGCTATCCGGCGCTGGTGGACCGGGGCGCGCATTGCGACCTGGACGTGTTCGACGACCCCGACGAAGCCCGCAAGGCCCACCGGGCCGGCCTGCTCAAGCTGTTCCGGCTGGGCCTGCGCGAGCAGGTCAAGTTCCTGGAAAAGAACCTGGCCGACCTGACCAGGATCAGCATGCTCTACATGACGCTGGGCACGCAGGAAGAGTTGCGCGACCAGATCATCGACTGCGCCCTGGGCCAGGCCTGCCTGGCCGAGCCCTGGCCAGTCAACGAGCAGCAGTTCGAGGCCCGCCGCGCCGAAGGCAAGGGCCGCCTGGGCCTGTTGGCCCAGGAAGTCGCGCGCCTGGCCGGCACGGTGCTGACGGAATACGCGGCCCTGCAGCGCAAGCTGCCGCAAGCCAAGCCGCACGCGTCCGCCTACGCCGACCTGCAGCAGCAGCTGGGGGCGCTGATGCCCAAGTGGTTCATCCGCGACACGCCCTACGCCCAGTTGTCCCATTACCCGCGCTACCTGAAGGCGGCGGTGGCGCGCATCGACAAGCTGCGCGCCGACCCGGGGCGGGATGCCAAGCTGGTGGCCGACATGGCGCCGCTGCTCACCCAGTACCAGCGGGCGCGCTCGGCCCTGAAGGGGGCGCCCGACCCCCGCCTGGACGAATTCCGCTGGCTGCTCGAAGAGCTGCGAGTGGCCTTGTTTGCGCAGGAATTGCGCACGCCCATGCCGGTTTCGGTCAAGCGCCTGATGAAAAGCTGGGAGTCCCTGCAACGCTGACGACGGGGCGGCGCGAGCCGTCCCGTATTACAGACAGATTTCAGTCGTTTTCCGTTCAGAGACGCGTCATCTGGTTATGCTTCAATGCGCGGGCCTTTCCCCGCCGCTCCCTGGAGCATTGCCGACATGTTCGAGCTTTTCAGCACCCGGACCCGCCCGTCCTCGTCGTCCCGCTCCTCGCCCAACCGCTGGGACTGGGCGCTACTGCCCCTGGTCCTGGTGGTGCTGGCCGCCATGGCCTACGGCGCCTCGCAGATGAGCCGTCCCTTCGCCGTCGGCGAAGAACTGCCCATCTCGCTGGACCCGATCTACCTGCCGTACTACCTGCTGCGCACCATCCTGCGCATGTTCACGGCGCTGGCCTTCTCGCTGCTGTTCAGCTTCGTCTTCGCAGCCATCGCCGCCAAGTACCGCACGGCCGAAAAAGCGATGATCCCGATGCTGGACATCCTGCAGTCGGTGCCCATCCTGGGCTTTCAAGCCATCGCCATCGCGCCGTTCATCGCCTTGTTCCCCGGCAACCTGCTGGGGGTGGAATGCGCGGCGATCTTCGCCATCTTCACCTCGCAGGCCTGGAACATGGCGTTCAGCCTGTACCAGTCCATGCGCACGGTGCCGGCCGAACTGAACGAGGCCGCCCGCGTTTTCCGGCTATCGGGCTGGCAGCGCTTCTGGCGCCTGGAATTGCCTTACGCCACGCCGGGCCTGCTCTGGAACATGATGATGTCCATGTCCGGCGGCTGGTTCTTCCTGGTCGCCGCCGAAGCCATTTCGGTGGCCGGGCAGGACATCAAGCTGCCCGGCATCGGCTCGTACATCGCCGTGGCCATCGATGCCGAGAACGGCACCGCCATCGCCTGGGCCATCGGCGCCATGATGGCCGGCATCCTGCTGTACGACCAGCTGTTCTTCCGCCCGCTGCTGGCCTGGGCCGACAAGTTCCGCTTCGAGGAATCGCAGGCCGACGTCGCCCAGCAGTCCTGGCTGCTGGACTGGACCCGCCGCAGCCGCTGGATGCAGGCCCTGTCCAACCTGTTCTGGGCCCGCATGCGCCGCGCGCTGGGCTGGTTCAGCGTGTCCTATGACGGCACTTCGATCCGCGCCCGCGCCAAGGCCCCGGACCCGCGCTGGACCCGGGTCTGGGATTCGCTGCTGGCTGCCGGCGCGCTGCTGGCCACCTACAAGCTGGTGGTCTTCGTGCATGCGGAGGTGGGCTGGGCCGAAGTGCTGCACGTGGTGGGCCTGGGCGGCATCACCCTGGTGCGGGTGATGGTGCTGATCGGCCTGGCGTCCATGATCTGGGTGCCGATCGCCGTCTGGATCGGCCTGCGGCCCAAGTATTCGCAGCGGGTGCAGGCCGTGGCGCAGTTCCTGGCGGCATTCCCGGTCAACCTGCTGTTTCCGGCCGTGGTGTTCGTGATGGTGGCGTTGAAACTCAGCCCCAACATCTGGCTCAGCCCGCTGATCATCTTCGGCACCCAGTGGTACATCCTGTTCAACGTGGTGGCGGGGGCGTCGACCATTCCGAATGAATTGCGCCTGGCGGCCAGCAACCTGGGCCTGAAGGGCTGGCTGCTGTGGCGCCGGGTGTACCTGCCGGCCGTGTTCCCCAGCTTCATCACCGGGGCCATCACCGCCAGCGGCGGCTCCTGGAACGCCAGCATCGTGGCCGAATACGTGTCCTGGGGCAATACCTCGCTGGTGGCCGACGGCCTGGGCAGCTATATCAAGCAGATGACCGAGCAGGGCGATTTCCACCGCATCGCGCTCGGCATCGGGGTCATGAGCATCTTCGTCATGCTGCTGAACCGGTTCTTCTGGCGAAAACTGTATTTGCTGGCCGAAGACCGCGGCCGGTAGGAGTCCTCATGAATGCCAATCTCCTGATCGAACTGCACGACGTGGGTAAATCGTTCCGCGCCGCGGACGGCACCGCCCGCAACGTGCTGGAACACGTGGACTTCATCCTGCACGAAGGCGAGATCGTCGCCTTGCTGGGCAAGTCCGGCTCGGGCAAATCGACGCTGCTGCGCATCATGGCGGGGCTGGTCAATGCCGACCAGGGCACCGTCACCTATCGCGGCCAGCCGGTGTATGGCCCCGCGTCGGGCATCGCCATGGTGTTCCAGTCGTTCGCGCTGTTTCCGTGGCTGACCGCGCAGCAGAACGTCGAACTGGGGCTGGAAGCCCAGGGCGTGGCGCCGGCCGAACGCGCCAAGCGCGCCGACGCCGTGCTCGACCTGATGGGCCTGGGCGGCTTCGGGGGCGCCTTGCCGCGCGAACTGTCCGGCGGCATGCGCCAGCGCGTCGGCATTGCCCGCGCGCTGGTCATGAACCCCGACGTGCTGCTGATGGACGAAGCCTTCTCGGCGCTGGACGTGCTGACCGGCGAAACCCTGCGCGACGACATGCTCGAGCTGTGGGACGAAAGCCGCATCTCGACCAAGGGCATCCTCATCGTCTCGCACAACATCGAAGAAGCGGTCATGATGGCTGACCGCATCATCATCTTCTCCAGCGATCCCGGCCGCATCCGCAGTCAGGTCCAGATCGGCCTGCCGCGGCCGCGCAATGCCGATTCGCCGCAGGTGCGCGCGCTGATCGACGAGGTCTACGCGCTGATGACCCAGCGTCCGGCCCACGACGTGCCCACCCCGCGCCAGCAAGGCCTGGGCTACCGCTTCCCGCAGACCGAGGTCGAGCGCATGGAAGGCGTGCTGGACGTGCTGGCCGAAGACCCCTTCAACGGCCGCGCCGACCTGCCCAAGCTGGCCGAGGAAGCCGAGATTTCCGACGACGACCTGCTGCCGGCCTGCGAAGCGCTGGGGCTGTTCGGGCTGGCCCAGATCGACAAGGGCGATATCTTCCTGACGCCGCTGGGCCAGCGCTACGTGCACGCCGACCAGGGGCAGAAGCAGATCATCTTCGGGCGCCAGCTGCTGGCGCACGTGCCGCTGGCCGCGCACATCCGCCACAGCCTGGAACAGGAGCCTGCCGGCGCGTTGCCGGAAAAGAACTTCCTGGATTCGCTGGAAGAATTCCTCAAGCCCGACGAAGCCGAGCGCGTGCTGAAGATCGCGGTGGAATGGGGCCGCTATGGCGAAATCTACGGGTACGACTACCACACCGGCTTGCTGACGCTGCCGGACCGCGACGCGGGGTAGAGAAGGGAAGGGGCGGCCGGCCGGGCGGCCCGCCGCGGCGCGTTACAGCGCGATGAAGCCCACGATCACCAGCGCGATCAGGCCATACTTGGTGGCCTTGTACACCGTGCGGTTCCAGGCCTTGAAGGCCTTGCGCTTCTGGTCGATGACCCAGTGCGCGTGGGTCAGCTTGTTGATGGCGCCGGTCTGGTCGCCGCCGTCGTTGGGCGAACTGGCGGCCGACATCACCACCCGGCCGAACCAGCGGTTGAAGGCCTCGGCCCAGCCCCATTTCAGCGGTCGCTCGACGTCGCAGAACAGGATGATGCGGTTCTGGTCGGTGCGGTTGTAGGCTTCGTGGACGTAGGTTTCGTCGAACACCACGCTTTCGCCGTCGCGCCAGCTGTACTGTTCGCCGTCGACGATGATGTGGCAGCCGTCGTCGTTGGGCGTGACCAGGCCCAGGTGGTAGCGCAGCGAACCGGCGAACGGGTCGCGGTGCGGGTTGAGCTGGCCACCCGGCGGCAGCTCGGCGAACATGGCGGCCTTGACCTTGGGCAGCGTCTTCAGGATCGCCACCGTCTTGGGGCACAGTTCTTCGGCCGACGGATGGCGCGCGTCATACCACTTCAGGTAGAAGCGCTTCCAGCCGTACTTGAAGAACGAATTGAAGCCGATGTCGTTGTGGCTGTCGGCCGCCTTGATGCGGCGCAGCTCGGCCATCTGCACGGCTTCGTCGCGGATGGTTTCCCAGTTGTCGTCCAGGACCTTGAGCTCGGCGATCTCGCTGGTGGTCAGATAGGGCGTGGACGGCACGCGCGACGCCAGCACCATGAAGGCATTGACGGGCGCGAGCAGCACCGAGTGATCCAGCAATTGCCGGCCCAGTGGCAGCTTGACGCGGCCACGGAAGTGCGCGAACAGGATGGCGGCGAGCCAGATCCCGGGTATCAGCCATTTCATACGTAAATCTCGTCCTGCGGCGGGTGAGTCAGGTCCAATCGTCTATTGTTACACAGGGGCGCCCGGCAGGCGGCGGCGGAATCGCCGACGACGCGTTTTTGGGCCGTTCGACTAGGTACAATTCCGCTATGTCCGAAGCCGTAACAACTCCGTCCCCATTTGTCCACCTGCGCGTCCACTCCGAGTTCTCGGTGGTGGATGGCATCGTGCGCATCCCCGACCTCATCAAGCGCGTGGCCAAGCTGGGCCAGCCTGCGGTGGCCCTGACCGATCTGTCGAACCTGTTCGGCCTGATCAAGTTCTACAAGGGCGCGCGCGGCGCGGGCGTCAAGCCCATCGCCGGCGCCGATGTCTGGCTGACCAACGACGAAGACCCCGCCAAGCCCTTCCGGGTACTGCTGCTGGTGCGCAACCACCAGGGCTACCTGAACCTGTGCGAACTGCTGTCGCGTTCGTTCCTGACCAACCAGGGCAAGGGCCGCGCCGAAATTCGCCGCGAATGGCTGCAGGGCCAGGAAGGCCTGATCGTGCTGTCGGGCGGGCGCGGGGGCGACGTCGGCCAGGCGCTGGACGCCGGCAACGCCGTGTCGGCGCTGGCGCTGGCGCGCCAATGGGCGCTGATGTTCCCGGGCAGCTACTACATCGAACTGCAGCGCGTCGGCATGGACGGCGACGAAGCCTACACCCAGGCCGCCATGCGCCTGGCGGCCGAAGCCGGCTTGCCGGTGGTGGCCACGCATCCGGTGCAGTTCCTGGACGAATACGAATTCCAGGCGCACGAGGCGCGGGTCTGCATCGCCGAAGGCGGCGTGCTGGCCAATCCGCGACGGGTGCGCCGCTTTACCAAAGAGCAATACCTGCTCAGTTCCGAGGAAATGGCCCGCCGCTTCGCCGACGTGCCCTCGGCGCTGGCCAACACGGTGGAAATCGCCAAGCGCTGCAACCTGAGCCTGGTGCTGGGCAAGCCGCGCCTGCCCAACTTCCCCACGCCCGACGGCGTGACGCTGGACGACTATCTCGTCCAGCTGTCCGAGGAAGGCCTGGAAAAGCGCATGGAGTTCCTGTTCCCGAACGTCGCCGAGCGCGAGTCCAAGCGCGAGCAGTACTACGAACGCCTGCGCTGGGAATGCAAGACCATCATCCAGATGGGCTTTCCCGGCTACTTCCTGATCGTTCAAGACTTCATCAACTGGGGCAAGAACAACGGCGTGCCCGTGGGCCCCGGCCGGGGTTCCGGCGCCGGCTCGCTGGTGGCGTACGCGCTGGGCATTACCGACCTGGACCCGATCCGCTACGACTTGCTGTTCGAGCGCTTCCTGAATCCCGAGCGGGTCTCCATGCCCGACTTCGATATCGACTTCTGCCAGGACAACCGCGAACGGGTCATCGACTACGTCAAGGAAAAGTACGGCCGCGCCGCCGTGAGCCAGATCGCCACGTTCGGTACCCTGGGCGCCAAGGCCGTGGTGCGCGATGCCGGCCGGGTGCTGGACATGCCCTACATGTTCTGCGACGGCCTGTCCAAGCTGATCCCGTTCAACCCGATGGATCCCTGGACGCTGGAACGCACCCTGAAGGACGAACCCGCCTTCAAGGACCGCTACGAGCAGGAAGAAGAAGTGCGCGCCCTGGTCGACCTGGCCAAGCCGCTCGAAGGCCTGACCCGCAACATCGGCATGCACGCCGGTGGCGTGCTGATCGCCCCGGGCAAACTCACCGACTTCTGCCCGCTGTACTGCCAGCCCGGCCAGGAAAACAGCGCGGTTTCGCAGTTCGACAAAGACGACGTCGAAGCCGCCGGCCTGGTCAAGTTCGACTTCCTGGGCCTGCGCAACCTGACCATCCTGGACTGGGCCGTGCGCTACGTGCGCCAGTTCAACGACGACAAGCGCGACTTCGACGTCATGGCGCTCAGCCTGGACGACCCGGCCGCCTACAAGATTCTGTGCGACGCGAACACCACCGCGGTGTTCCAGCTGGAATCGCGCGGCATGAAGGAACTGCTCAAGAAGCTGCGCCCCAACACCTTCGAAGACATCATCGCCATGCTGGCCCTGTACCGTCCGGGGCCGCTGGAATCGGGCATGGTGGACGACTTCGTCAACCGCAAGCACGGCCGTGCCGCGGTGGACTATTTCCACTCCGACCTGGAAGCGACCCTCAAGAGCACCTACGGGGTCATCGTCTACCAGGAACAGGTGATGCTGATCTCGCAGATCATCGGCGGCTACTCGCTGGGCGGCGCCGACCTGCTGCGCCGCGCCATGGGCAAGAAAAAGCCCGAGGAAATGGCCAAGCACCGCGAGCTGTTCGAACAGGGCGCCAAGGAAAAGGGCCACGATCCCGACCTGGCGGTCAAGCTGTTCGACCTGATGGAAAAGTTCGCGGGCTACGGCTTCAACAAGTCGCACTCGGCCGCCTACGCGCTCATTTCTTACCAGACCGCCTGGCTCAAGGCCTATCACCCTACCGAATTCCTGGCCGCCACGATGTCGTCCGATATGGACGATACGGACAAGGTCCAGATCTTCTGCCGCGACGCGCAGGACAACGGCGTGGAAGTCCTGCCGCCCGACGTCAACTTCTCGGGCTACCGCTTCGAGCCGGTGGCCGACAAGTACACCGAAAAGGGCAAGCCGCCGCGCACCATGCGCTACGGCCTGGGCGCCGTGAAGGGCACGGGGCAGGGCGCGGTCGAAGACATCCTGCGCGCGCGCAAGGAAGGCGGCCCGTTCCAGAACCTGTTCGACTTCTGCCGCCGCGTCGGCAAACAGGCCGTCAACCGCCGCACCATCGAAGCCCTGATCAAGGCGGGCGCGTTCGACACCATCGAACCGAACCGCGCCGCCATGCTGGCGTCGGTGCCCACCGCCATGGAAGCGGCCGAGCAGGCCGCGCGCAGCGCCAACCAGTCGTCCCTGTTCGGCGACGACAGCAGCGACGTGGTGGCCGGCGAACTGGCCAAGGTCGCGCCCTGGGACCTGCACAAGAAGCTTACCGAGGAAAAGTCCGCGCTGGGCTACTACTACAGCGGTCACCTGTTCGACGCCTGGCGCGACGAAGTGCGCCAGATCGTGCCGATGCAGCTGGCGCGGGTCGAACCGCAGCGCGACCTGCAATGGATGTGCGGGGTGCTGGCCAGCGTGCGCGTCATGATGACCCGCCGCGGCAAGATGGTCTTCGCCGTGCTCGACGATGGCACCGCGCAGGTCGAAATCTCGGTGTTCAACGAGCTGTACGAAAAGCACCGCAACCGGCTGCGCGAAGACCAACTGGTCATCGTGCAGGGTAAGGTCAGCAACGACGACTATTCCGGCGGCATGCGCATCGTGGCCGACCAGCTCTATGACCTGCAGCTGGCGCGCGAGGCGCGCGCCAAGTCGTTGCGCGTCAAGCTCAACGGCGCGGCCGATGCCGTGCGCCTGCGCCAGATGCTGAACCCGTTCCGCGCCGAGCCCGAAAACGGCATCCCCGGCGTGCCGGTCGACATCGTCTACACCAAGAACAATTTCCTGTGCACGGTGCGGCTGGGCGAAGAATGGCGGGTTCGCATGGCCGACACGCTGCTGGCCAACCTGAGCGCCTGGACCAAGCCGAACGGCGTGGAGGTCACGTACTGATGCGTATCGTTCACTCTGAAGCCGCCACCAGTTTCGGCGGCCAGGAAGGGCGTATCTTCAAGGAAATGAATGCCATGCGCGCGCGCGGGCATCACCTTGAAGCCATCTGCCAGCCGCACGCGCTGCTGGCCCAGCGCCTGTCGGAAGCCGGCTTCACCGTGCACACGCTGGACATGGACGGCCCGCTCAACTACCTGAAGGGCGTGGCCACCATCCGCCGCATCCTGCGCGAAGGCCGTTTCGACGTGCTCAACACGCACAGCCGCCGCGATACCGTCATTGCCGCCGCCGCCGGCCGGCTGGCGGGCACGCCGCTCATCGTGCGTACCCGTCACTTGTCCAACAAGGTCGGCTCGCTCTGGTCCTACACCCGGCTGCCGCACCGCGTCACCACGGTCAGCGACCACGTGCGCGAACACCTGATCGAACGCGGCGTGCCCCCCGGCCGGGTCGCCACCGTGTATTCACCCATCGTGCTGCCGCCGCCGGTCGAACATTCCACCCTGCGCGAAGAGCTCGGCCTGGCGCCGGACGACCTGGTGGTGGGTTGCGTGGCCGTCATGCGCGCCACCAAGGGCCACAAAGACCTGATCGACGCCATCGCGCCGCTGATGGCCAGCCGGCCCAAACTGCACCTGGTGTTCGTGGGGGGCGGTTCGCCCGTGTTCGAGCAGACCCAGGCCTACGTGGCCGAGCGCGGCCTGCAAGATCGCATCCACCTGATGGGCACCCGCCGCGATGTGCCCAATTTGCTGGCCGGCTGCGACCTGTTCGCACTGGCGACCCAGCAGGAAGCGTCCGGCACCGTCTATGTCGAGGCCCAGGCCAGCGGCCTGCCGGTCATCGGCACCGACGTGGGCGGCGTGTCCGAGATGTTCCGCAACGGCGAAACCGGCATCCTGGTGCCACCCAAGGACCCGGCCGCGCTGACCGCCGCGCTGGAAAAGCTGATCGACGACGCCGACCTGCGCCGCCGCATGGGCGAGGCTGGCCGCAAGATGGTCTGGGACGAAGGCGTGTTCTCGCCCGCCCGGCTGGCCGAAACCACCGAAGCCGTCTATACCCAGTGGCTGGCGGAGCGCCGCGCATGAATGCGCCCAACGTCCCGGTGCTGATGTACCACCACGTCACGCCGGCCGGCGGCATGATCAACGCCGTGCCCGACGTGTTCGAGGCCCAGATCTCGCGCCTGGCGCGGGCGGGCTACCAGTCGCTGTCCACCGACCAGTTCGCCGCCTACCTGGCCGGCGCGCCAGTGCCCGAACGCTCGGTGCTGATCACCTTTGACGACGGCTACCTGAACAACTGGGTCCACGCCCACCCGATCCTGGCGCGCCACGGCATGCGCGCCGTGCTGTTCACCATCACCGGCTGGATCGGCGATGGTCCGGTGCGTCCGCATGCGGGGCAGGGCCTGCCGCTGCCCGCCACGCCCGACCATGACGCCTGCAAGAAGCTGGTGGCCGAAGGCCGCAGCGACGACGTCATGCTGCGCTGGAGCGAAGTCGAAGCCATGCAGGCGGCTGGCACGTTTGAATTCCATTCGCACACCCACACCCACACGCGCTGGGACAAGGTCTGCGGCGCCGATATC
The DNA here is from genome assembly GCF_000633435.1 of Achromobacter sp. DH1f. Classification (NCBI taxonomy): domain Bacteria; kingdom Pseudomonadati; phylum Pseudomonadota; class Betaproteobacteria; order Burkholderiales; family Alcaligenaceae; genus Achromobacter; species Achromobacter sp. DH1f. The sequence goes on from NZ_AYMF01000048.1 coordinate 37,656, forward strand.
GACGCCAAGCGGGCCCACATCGCCCAGGAATTGTCCGATTCGCGCGAAACGCTGACGCGCCGCCTGGGCCAGGTCAGCGACCACCTCTGCTGGCCGCAGGGGTATTTCGACGCCGACTACGTCGCGGCCGCCCGGCAGGCGGGTTTCCGCCACTTGTACACTACCGACCCTTTCGGCCAGAACACGCCCGCCGCGGACCCCGAACACATCTACCGTTTCGCGGTGCGCAACCAGGGCGGCACCTGGCTGAACCGGCGCATCTGGCTGTCGCGCGATCCCTTCTGGGGGCCGCGCTATCACGCCTGGAAAGCCTGGAAAAAGCGTCTTAGGAATCGCGGATGAAGTTATCAGTCATAGTCATCACCAAGAACGAAGCGGCCAACATTGCCGATTGCCTGAAGTCCGTCGCATTCGCCGACGAGTTCATCGTGGTGGACTCCGGCAGCACCGACGGCACGGTCGAACTGGCGCGGGCGCTGGGCGCGCGCGTCGAAGTCACCCCCGACTGGCCCGGCTTCGGCCCGCAGAAAAACCGTGCGCTGGACCTGGCCACCGGCGACTGGGTGCTGTCCATCGACGCCGATGAACGCGTCACGCCCGAACTGGCCCGCGAAATCCAGGAAACGATCAGCGCCCCGCGCGCCGATACCTACGAGATCGCGCGCCTGTCGAATTTCTGCGGCCGCGACATCCGCCACAGCGGCTGGTGGCCCGACTACGTGCTGCGCCTGTTCAAGCGCGGCACCGCGCGTTTCAACGACGCCGCGGTGCACGAGCGGGTGGTGCCGGTCAATGGCCAGCCGCTGCAGCTCAAGGGCTACTTCAATCACTATCCCTACGACAACCTGGATGCGCTGATCACCAAGGTCAACCGCTATTCGTCCGATGCCGCCGCCATGATGTACGCCAAGGGCCTGCGCACGTCGGTCTTCGGCGCGCTGGGCCACAGCTTCTGGACCTTTGTCCGCATCTACCTGATCCGGCGCGGCTTCCTGGATGGCCGCCACGGCCTGGTGCTGGCCGTCACCGCCGCCGCCGGCAGCTTCTTCCGTTATTCGAAGCTGATGTTCCTGGCCGAGAAGAAGAAGTGAGGATTCTCTACACCAACTTCCACGCCAACAACGGCGGCGGCCACGTCACCTACATCATCAATCTGGCGCGCGCCCTGGCGGCCCAGCACCAGATCACCGTGGCCGCGCCCGCCAGCAGCCGGTTGTACCGCTACGCCAAGGCGATTCCCGGCGTGACGGTCGTGGACATGCGGTACACCACGCGCCCGTCGTCGTGGTTCGGCGACCGCGCCCGGTTGCGCCGCCTGATCAAGGATGGCCGCTTCGACGTCATCCACGCCAACGGCTCGGCCGACCACAAGCAGGTCATGCTGGCCACGCTGGCCATGGCGCGCCGGCCGCGCATCGTCTTCACCAAGCACAACGACCACCCGGTCGCCAGTTTCGGCCACAAGCTGCGGGTGGCCCTGGCCACTGACCACAGCATCGCGGTCAGCGACTACATCCATCGCCTGCTGGCCGATTCGCCCTATCAGCGGCGGCCCATCACCACCATCCGCCACGGCATCGACACCCAGTTCTTCGCGCCGCCGCCGGCCGACAGCCTGGACAAGCTGCGCGAGATATTCTTCGGCCCCGAATGGCGCGGCAAGCTGCTCCTGGGCAGCGCGGGCGGCACCGATTACGACAAGGGCTGGCTTGATCTGGTCGCCGCCGTCGCGGCCTTGCCGCCGGGCGACAAAGAACGCGTATTGCTGCTGGTGGCGGGCGATCCGCCCAACGAGGCCAAGCTGGCCCGCGTGCGCGAGCTGGGCATGCTCGACCAGGTACGCTTTCCCGGTTTGCTCGACGACGTGCGCGCCGCGCTGGCGTCCTGCCATGCGGGCTTCGTGCTGTCCTACCGCGAAGCGCTGTCGTTCGCCTGCCGCGAAATCATGGGCCTGGGCCTGCCCGCCCTGGTCACCAACGCCGGCGGCCTGCCCGAAAACGTCACCGACGGCGTCGACGGCTGGATCGTGCCGGTGCGCGACGTGGCCGCCATGACCGCGCGCCTGCAAGACATGTTGGCCCATCCCGAGCAGGTCCGGGCCATGGGCGCCAATGCCCGCGCCACCAGCCTGCGCGACTTCAACCTGACGCGTTTCGCCCAAGCCACCGTCGACGTCTACCAGCGTACATTGGCCGGACACTGAGCCTTTATAATCCGCGCTATGTCTATCCCCATTCTCATGTACCACCAGATCGGCGAGCCCAACCCCAAGGGCACGCCGTTTCGCGGCCTGACGGTGCACCCCGACGACTTCGCCAGGCAGATGCGCTGGATGCGTTTCCTGGGTTACCGCGGCCTGTCGATGCGCGACGTCATGCCCTACGTGCGGGGCGAACGCCGCGGCAAGGTGTTCGGTATCACGTTCGACGACGGCTATCGCAACGTCGTCCAGAACGCCATGCCGGTGCTGGACAAGCTGGGTTTCACCGCCACCAACTACCTGGTGGCCAACCAGTTCGACGGCGGCAACGTCTGGGACGCCAAGATCGGCATTCCGCACTCGCCGCTCATGACGGTCGAAGAAATGCGCCAATGGGCGGCAGCCGGCCACGAAGTCGGTTCGCACACGCTGGACCACGTCCACCTGCCCGAAATGACGCCCGACGAAGCCCGCCGCCAGATGGTCGAGTCCAAAGACGTGCTCGAACAGGCGCTGGGCGCCCCGGTCACGGCCTTCTGCTATCCCTACGGCGACCACGGCCCCGAGCACCTGGCCATGGCGCGCGAAGCCGGCTACGACAACGCCACGCTCACCAAGCGCGGCCTGGCCAACGCCAGCGACGATCCTTTCGGCCTGCCGCGGGTAACGGTATCGCGTTCCACCGGCATCTTCCGTTTCCTGCAGAAATGCCTGACCCGCTATGAAGACTCCCGCGGGCGCGGCTGAGCGGCGGCTGCGCATCGCATTGCTGGTCGACCGCTTCGGCAACCGCTTCGGCGGCGCCGAGGCTTACGGCGTCGAACTCATGCGCGTGCTCGGCCAGCGCCACGACGTCTCCATCGTCGCCCGCGACTTCGACAGCGACCTGCCTTTCCCTTTCCTGCCCGTGCGCTTTCCCGGCTGGCTGCCCAGCTGGATGCGGGTGCTGTACTTCGCCTGGAAGGCCGATCGCCTGACCCGCGGCCAGTACGACATCGTGCACTCGCACATGAATGGCTGGGCCGGTGAAATCCAGGTCATGCACGTCACCCCCGTGCGCTACAACCGGCTGACCCGCGTCAAGCCGGCCAAGCGCGCGCTGGCCTGGCTCAGCCCGCGCCTGGCGACCTACCTGCTGCTCGAGAAATTCCGCGTGCGCCAGGCGCCCGCGCGCCGGGTGGTGGCCGTGTCGGGGCTCATCATGGACCAGCTGCACCGCAGCTATGGCCCGCAGTTGCCGGTCGACATCATCGCGCCCGGCGTCAAGCTGCCCGCACCCGAAGCCGCCGCCGGCCGCGATGCCACCCGCGCGCGCCTGGGCTGGGATGCCAGCACCATCGGCTGCCTGCTGGTCGCCCGTAACCCGCTGCGCAAAGGCTTGCCCGCGCTGCTCGATGCCCTGGCCCTCTTGCCCGCGCCGTACCGTCTGCTGGTGGTGGGCGCCGACGACGCCACCCGCGAGCGCGTGCGCGCGGCCGGGGCGGTCGCCCAGCGCGTCACGCTGGTCGACCCCACGCCCGACGTCGCCCAGTATTTCGCCGCGGCCGACATCTACGCCCACCCGACCCTGAACGACAGCTATGCCATGGCGCCCCTGGAAGCCATGTCCCATGGCTTGCCGGTCGTGGTCAGCTCGCCCGCCTACTGCGGCTTTGCCCAGTACCTCTCGGCGGGCAAGGACGCGCTGATCCTGCAAGACCCGCGCGACGGCGCCCAACTGGCCCAGGCCCTGCAACGTCTGGGCGATGAACCCGACCTGCGCGCAGCCCTGTCCGAACGCGGCCTGGCCATCGCCCGCGACCAAAGCTGGGAAACCGTGGCGGCGCGCTACGAAGCGCTGTATCAGGCGGTGCTGGACGAACGCGGCTGATCTTTCTGCCCGCTCCGGTTGGACCCCAAATGAAAACGGGACCCCGAAAGGTCCCGTTTTTCAATGCTGCGGCGCCGTTGCCTGTTCCAATTCGCCCAGCCAGCGGATCGCGTACTCGCGGTCCGGGCCGCACATATCGTGCTGGGCCTGCAGCCCGCCGCAGAAATCCGGCCGCGACGGCTGGCCGAAGATCGCGCAGCGCATGTCGGGCAGCAGCTGGATACAGGGCACCCCGGCCGGCTTGCCGTCCGGCATCCCCGGAATCGCGCTGGTGATCGACGGCGCGATGCAGCAGGCGCCGCAGCCCGGCCGGCAGGCCAGCGCCGTGCCCATGCTCAGACCCACCCGCGCAGCCAATACACGAACAGCCCGGCGTATTCCTTGATGATGGAACGGCTGGCGTCGAAGGTGCGCTGGTCGGGCAGCCAAGGGTTCAGCGACCCGTCGGCCGGGCGCACGATCTGCGGCGGGGCGGGCGCGGCAATGGCGGTCACGCCCTGCTTGGAGAAGGCCGCCATGGCGCGCGGCATGTGCAGCGCCGACGTCACCAGCAGCACCTTGCCGATGCCGCGGGTTTTCAACTGGTCTTCGGTCAGCGCCGCGTTTTCGTAGGTGGTGCGGCTGGCGTTTTCCAGGATCAGGGCCGATTCCGGCACCCCTTGCTGGCGGATGGCGTGGGCCATGCCGCGGGCTTCGCTGACGTCGCCTTCCAGGGCGCCGCCGGACAGCAGGATCTTGGGCGCACGGCCGGCCAGGTACAGCTGCGCGGCGGTGTCGATACGCACGACCGCCGTGTCCTTGTCGTAGGGCAGGAACCAGTTGGCACGGCCGTTGGCGGTGTTGCCGCCCAGCACCACGATGGCGTCGGCGGTGGGGGACTCGGTAGGTGGCAGGTGCGGGTAGCGGCTTTCCAGCGCGCCGCCCAGCCACAGCGACGTGGCCGGCAGCGACCACGCCAACGCCCACAGCAGGCCGGCCAGGATGATGGCGCCGCCCGTCTTGCGCAGGCGGAACAAACCAAGGACCAGGCCGACGACGACCAGGGTCACGCACAAATTGTAGGGAATGATCAGATTCGCGAGATAGCTGGAAAGGGTCATGTCAAAACAATCCGTTTACTGCGCGCCGTCCAGCAGCAGGTTTGCCTGCTGTTCCACTTGTTCCGAGGACGGCCATGCCGATTCCGATCCGACGCAGACCGCCTTGGGCGACCAGGGGCCCGTGCGGCCCGGGCGGGTGACGCCGAACAGCGTCAGTTCCCGGGCGGCGGCGGCCGCGGCGACGTGCGACACGCCGGAATCGTTACATATCACCAGCGCCGCCCGGGCCGTCAGGGCGGCAAAGGCGCCCAGCGACAGGGGAGGCAGCAACTGCGCCGTCGGCGCATTGCGTCGGGCGTCGTCGGTTTCCGCTGGAGGAGGGCACATTACCACGGTATGACCCCGTGCCTGCAGCGCGCGCGTAAGTGTATCGAATCCCGGCCACACCTTGATCTTGCCCTTGTGCAGGCCGGTGGCCGTGGGGGCAATCAGCACGAAGCGCTGGCCGGCCAGCCCGGCCGCTTCCAGCGCCAGCGACGCGGCGCTTTCGTGGGCGGGCGTCAGGGGCAGGTCCAGCGTCGGGCCCGGCTCGGCGGGGCCGGCGGGCAGGCTCCAGCGCGTCAGCGCCTCGCGGGTCAGGTGGTACCAGGACTGCACCGCATGCAGGGGCGCATCCGGCTTGGCCACCGGCCAACGCAACAGGAAGCTGCGGCCGTCGTCCCGGTAGCCGGCCGACGGCAGGCCTGCCAGCCGGAACACCAGGGCGCTGGACAGGGAATCCGGCAGCAGCAGGCCACGCGCGCGACGGCCTTCAGCGCCTAGGCTGCGGCGGTGGTTATTGACCTGGGCGCGATCCGGCCCCACTTTTCCCAGCATGGGAATGAAATCCCGCTTTGCCACGCCATCCAGCAGATCACGGGCCCAGGGGCGGGCGCAGATCACCAGGGGCACGCCGGTGGCCTGAAGGATGCGCAGGCTGGGCAGGCTCATGCAGACATCGCCCACCCAATTGGGCAGGCGGACGTAAAGGCAACTGATTTCGGACATGGACAGGCGCGGTGCGCAATTAGGGCTGAAGGGGGGATGGGGGCGCCGCGCCGCAGCGCGTAGCCGGTACAATCCCGGGCACAATTGTATTAAAGCGAGTGATTCCTTGAATTCTGCCGCACGCAACGCGCCCGCGGGCTCCCAGCCCGTCAAAGCTGAACTCTGGAGCCGCATCTACACCCGGGTGGGTTCCTACTGGAAGGGGCTGGTGCTGGCGACCCTGCTGATGGCCGGCGCTGCCGCCACGCAGCCCACGCTGGCCGTCATTATGAAGCCCCTGCTGGACGATGGCTTCGCGGGCACCAAACCCTACTACGTCTGGGCCCTGCCGCTGGCGGTGGTTGGACTGATCTTCGTGCGCGGGGTTTGCAACTTCTTCAGCGATTACCTGCTGGCGTGGGTCGCCAACAACGTGCTGCTGGGGATGCGGCGCGATATGTTCGAGCGCCTGCTGGGCCTGCCCGATGCCGATTTCAAGCGCGGCGATACCGGCCGTCTGCTCAACCGCTTCACCATCGACGCGGGCAACGTCACCGGCTACGCCACCGACGTCATCACGGTGCTGGTGCGCGAAACCCTCGTCGTCATCGCCCTGATCTGCGTGCTGCTGTACATGTCGTGGGTGCTGACCCTGATCATCCTGATCATGCTGCCGGTGTCGGTGCTGATCGCCCGAGTCTTCATCAAGCGCCTGCGCCGCATCAACCGCGAAATGGTCAACATGAACGCCGAGCTGACCCGCGTGGTCAGCGAAGGCATCGACGGCCAGCGCGTCATCAAGCTGTTCGACGGCTACGAAGTCGAACGCGGCCGCTTCGATTTCGTCAGCACCCGCCTGCGTCGCTTCGCCATGCGCACGGCCACCGCCGACGCGGCCCTGACGCCCTTGACCCAGGTCTGCATCTCGATCTCGGTGGGCGCGGTCATCGCCGTGGCCCTCAGCCAGGCCAACAGCGGCGCGCTCACCGTGGGCAGCTTTGCGTCCTTCATGGCCGCGCTCGCCCAGATCTTCGACCCCATCAAGCGCCTGACCAACCTGGCCGCCCGCATGCAAAAGATGCTGGTGTCCGCCGAAAGCGTCTTCACCCTGATCGACCAGGTGCCCGAAGGCGACACCGGCACCCGCGAACTGCCCGAACCCGTGCGCGGCAAGGTCGAATTCCGCAACGTCACGCACCGTTTCTCCGACGCGGATCGCGATACCGTCAACGACGTGTCGTTCGTGGTCGAACCCGGCCAGACCGTGGCCCTGGTGGGCCGCTCCGGCAGCGGCAAGACCACCTTGGTCAACATGCTGCCGCGCTTCGTCCTGGCCGATACCGGCGCCATCTTCGTGGATGACGTGCCCATCAACGACCTGAAGCTGCGCAGCTTGCGTTCGCACCTGTCGCTGGTCAGCCAGGACGTCGTGCTGTTCGACGACACCATCGCTGCCAACGTCGGCTACGGCGCCCTGGGCCAGGCCAGCGAGCAGCAGGTGCGCGATGCGCTGGCAGCCGCCAACCTGCTCGAATTCGTCGAAGGGTTGCCGCAGGGCATCAACACGCCGGTGGGCGAAAACGCGGCCCGCCTGTCCGGCGGCCAGCGCCAGCGCCTGGCGATTGCCCGCGCCCTCATCAAGAACGCGCCCATCCTGATTCTCGACGAAGCCACCTCGGCGCTCGACAACGAATCCGAACGCCAGGTCCAGGCCTCGCTCGAACGCCTGATGAAGGGCCGCACCACGCTGGTCATCGCGCACCGCCTGTCCACCGTACAGAACGCCGACCGCATCATCGTGCTCGATGCCGGCAAGATCGTCGAGCAGGGCCCCCACGCCCAGCTGCTGGCCGCCAACGGCCTGTACGCCTCGCTCTACAAGATGCAGTTCCGCGAAGACTGACCCCCGCGCGCGGCGCCCCGGCGCCGCGCCATCTGGAGCCGCCCATGTCCGTGCCCGCCGATGGCAACCAGCTCGTCAATGTCGTGGTCTTGCTGGGGGCGGCGGTGGTGGCCGTCCCCCTGTTCAAACGCCTGGGCCTGGGCTCCGTCCTGGGTTACCTGGCCGCCGGCCTGGTGATCGGCCCGTTCGGCATCGGCTGGTTCTCCGACCCCAAGTCCATCCTGCACGTCGCCGAGCTGGGCGTCGTGATGTTTCTCTTCATCATCGGCCTTGAGATGCAGCCGTCGCGGCTCTGGAAGCTGCGCGGCGAGATCTTCGGCCTGGGCGTGGCCCAGGTGCTGGCCTGCGGTGCGCTGCTGACCCTGGTCGGCCTGGCCGCCGGCCTGTCGGGCGCCGCGGCCTTCATGGCGGCCATGGGTTTCGTGCTGTCGTCCACCGCCATCGTCATGCAGATCCTGGCCGAACGCGACGAAACCGCCAGCGCCCAGGGCCAGCGCATCGTCTCCATCCTGCTGCTCGAAGACCTGGCCATCGTGCCGCTCTTGGCCCTGGTGGCCTTGCTGGCGCCTTCGAGCGGCGGCGAACACGGCGATCCCTGGCTGCAATCGGCGATCGCCGTCGGCTGCATCCTGGCCTTGCTGGCGGCGGGGCGCTGGCTGCTCAATCCGCTGTTCCGGCTATTGGCCGCGGCGCAAGCCCGTGAAGTCATGACCGCCGCCGCCTTGCTGGTAGTGCTGGGGGCGGCGCTGGTCATGGAACTGGGTGGCCTGTCCATGGCCATGGGCGCCTTCCTGGCCGGCGTGCTGCTGTCCGAATCCACCTTCCGGCATCAGCTCGAAGCTGACGTCGAGCCGTTCCGCGGCATTTTGCTGGGCCTGTTCTTCCTGGGCGTGGGCATGTCGCTGGACCTGTCCGCCGTGGCCCGCGAATGGCAGCTGATCCTGGCCGCGGTCGTCGTGTTCATGGGGGTCAAGTCGGTGGGCGTCTATGTGGTCGCCCGGCTGCTGCGCGCCAGCCACGCCGAAGCCCTGACCCGCGCGGCCCTCCTGGCCCAGGGCGGCGAATTCGCCTTCGTCCTGTATGGTGCCGCCGCAGCCGCTGGCATCTTCGACGCCCACCTGGCGGCAGTACTGATCGCGGTGGTCATCATTTCGATGGCGCTGACGCCGTTGTGCGTGCTGGCCCTGCGCTGGCTGCTGCCCAAACCCGCCCCATCGATGGAAGGCGTCGACGTCGCCCAGGACCTGGACGGGTGCGCGCTCATCGTCGGCTTCGGCCGCTTTGGCCAGATCGTCACCCAGGCCATGCTCGCGCGCGGCATGAAGGTATCCATCCTGGATACCGACACCGACGCCATCCGCGCCGCCGCCAAGTGGGGCGTCAAGGTGTATTACGGGGACGGTACGCGCATCGATATGCTGCGCACGGCGGGCGCCGAAAACGCCAAGGCCATCCTGATCTGTATCGACAACCCCCAGTCGATCAATCACATGGTCAAGCTGATCAAGGCCGAATTTCCCCTGGTGCAATTGGTGGTGCGCGCCTACGACCGGATCCACTCGCTGGCGCTGGCCAAGGAAGGGGTCGACTACCAGGTGCGTGAAACCCTGGAATCGGCCCTGGCCTTCGGCGAAGCCGCGCTGCGCGTCATCGGCGTGCCGGCCGACGAGGCCGCCGAAGTCGTGGCCGACGTGCGCAAACGCGACACCGATCGCTTCGAACTGGAAGTCGCGGGTGGCCTGTTTGCCGGCCGGTCGCTGCTCTACGGCAACATGATGGGTCCGGCGGACGGCAAGAACGACCAGCCCGACCGGGAAACCACCGGCCACGCTTCCCACGCCGAGCCGGGCGCGCCGGCCTGATCGGCGTCGTTGCGTTGGCGGCGGCAATCCGCCTGCGGTTGATAGCCAGACGGCCCCCAGGTTGCATCCTTTTGGGGCATGACAGGCTTATTACCGACTCTTTGCATTACTTTACGCATCATTTCACGCGCAAGCCCGATCGGCTGAGGTAGATTGGTTTCCACGGCGCTTCGCTTCGAAGCGCGTTTGCCAGGGGGCTGCCATGCTGCAATCGGATCGTATTTCCACGACCCCACACGCTGTCGGGATGGAGCTTGCAAGGCGTCAAGCCACGACCCTGCACTGTGGGTTTTCTGCCGGCGCCATGCGCCAACTTGCGGTGTCTGCCGGTCCGGCCTGGGCGATCAGCGCCCACCGCGAAACCGACAAGGCGCGCGGCGCCAAGGCCTTTCCGTTCCGGATCGCCGCTGCCGTCGCATCCTGATGGCGAGGGTAGGGTAGCGGGTGCAGGCCAAGGCCCAAGACTTGCCGCAGGGCAGTAAGTACTTTATAGCTGGGCCATCGCCGCCCGGCTTTTCCCGGCCGACTTCGCCAGGTACAGCGCGCGGTCGGCCGCATGCAGCACCGCGGCGGTGTCAGCGCCATGGCGCGGAATCAGCGCAATGCCGATGCTGCCGCCGATGAACACCGGCAGACCCTGTTGCAGGTCATAGGGTTGGCGGACACTGTCGATGATGCGGTCGGAAAACCGCCGGACGTCCTCGTCGCCCTCCAGACGCATCAGCAGCACGAATTCATCGCCGCCGATACGGCCGGCTTCCGCGCCGGGCGGCTTCAACGCCAACAGCCGTTCGGACACCTGCTTGAGCAGCGCATCGCCCGTCCCGTGGCCATAGGTGTCGTTGACTGCCTTGAATCCGTCCAGGTCCAGGTAAAGCACCGCGAATTCCGCCGTGCCCTGGCTGGCGCGGCCCACCGCCTGGTCCAGCGCGCGAAACAGGCCATAACGATTGAGCAGTCCGGTCAGCGAATCCTGCCGCGCCTGGCGTTCGTTCTCGCGTTCGGCCAGCATGGTCGACACCAGCATGCGGTTCAGCCGGTACGACGCCATCGACATCGACGTCATGTACAGCGGCACCTGCACCAGCACCAGCCAGAAAATGGGTTCCTGCGTGAACAGCGCCGCCAGGGCGCAGGGCCCCACGCTCAGCGCCACCATCGCTGCGGACAGGCGCGGCGCGCCGAAATTGCGCACGCAGATGCCGCCCACCATGGACGCGGCCGACAGGCAGGCCAAGGTGGCGGCGATCCAGTCGCCGCTGGTCAGACTGATAAAGGTGCCGTAACCCACGCTGCCGGCCCAGCACAGCGCCAGCACCACATACAGGTCGGTCGGCGTCGGTTTGCCCGTCAGCGCCAGGCGGCGGGCCGACACCAGCACCACGATGCGCGAGGCGCACACCAGCGTTTCCAGGCCCAGCCATAGCAAGAACAGGGGTTCCGGCCGGCGCAGGGTGATCAGCGCAGCCACCAGCAGCGTATTGATGATGCCGCCAAAAAAGATCGGCAACGATCCGAACAGACCGCCCAGCAACGCCACGCGGATATCGGGCGGCACGTTGCGCCCCGGGTCCACCAGCCACTGGGTGAACCGCCGGTTCGGCAAGCTGTAAATCCTGTCCTGGGTATTCATAGATTCGTTCAATGGGAACGGGCCGGGCCGCTCGCGCCGGGGCGACCGAACGCCGCCATCTTGCCTGTCAACACGCGCTTGCGGCATTATGACCCTAAAAAAGCACGACACCCCCCCGCGATCGCGAAGGAGCGCCGTATTGAAGTCCCATGGGTTACTACATCGCAGTCTGTATGCCCTGGCGGGGCTGATTGCCGTCGGCATCTGTGCGGCCGCGGTCGCGCTGCTCTGGATGGATCGGCGCGCCTCCTGGACGCAGGCCTACGTGTCCGCGAGCAATCTGACCGAGGTGCTGGCGGCCGACATCGGTCGCACCATCCATGTCTACGACCTGTCATTGCAGGGCGTCATCGAACGCCTGCAGGAACCAGGCATTCGCGATCTGCCAGGCGCCACGCTGCACCGTTTTCTGTTCGACCGATCGGCCAGCGCCGAATTTCTGGGCACCATCCTCATCCTGGATAGCGACGGCAATGTCGTCTATGACTCGCAAACCATCGAGCCGCCCAAGGCGAATTTCGCCGACCGCGATTTCTTCCAGGTCCATCGCGATAGTGCTGATGCCGGCATGTACGTCAGCCGGCCTTATCGCAGCCGCTTGCGCGACGGCGACGAGAGCATCGGCATCAGCCGGCGCCTGTCCAACCCGGACGGCAGTTTCGCCGGGGTCGTCACGGGATCCTTGCGGCTGGCCTTTTTCCGCGAACGGTTCGCGCGGCTGTCTCTCGGCCCGCAGGACTCGATCACCATCCTGCGCAACGACGGCGCCGTCATCGCGCGTTCGCCCTATTCCTCAGGCGACCTGGGCGCCGACATCGGCCAGGCCAAGGCTTTCCAGCAGTTCCTGATCCGGCGCGACGGCGCCTTCGTGGGCGCGCTGGCGCCTGACGGGGTCGAACGGCTCTATACCTTCGACACGGTGCCGGGGGCGCCGCTGATCATCGATGTGGCGTTGGCGGTGGACCAGGTGCTCCAGCGCTGGGAGCGGCGCGCGATGCTGATCATCCCCATCACGCTCGCGTTGTTCGCCTCGGTCATGGCCCAGATCGTCCTGTACCGCCGCGAAACCCGGCTGCGCCAGGAAGTCGAAAGCCAGCTCGAAAGACAAGCCCAGACCGACGGCCTGACCGGCATCGCCAACCGGCGAACCTTCGACGAAACGCTGCAGCGGGAATGGCAGAGCGCCATCCGCGAAGGCCAGCCGCTGTCCCTGCTGTTCCTGGATGCGGACCGCTTCAAGCTCTATAACGACCGCTATGGCCACCAGGAAGGCGACGAACTGCTCAAGATCCTGGCGCTGACGATGCGCGGCAAGGCGCGCCGTCCGCGCGACCTGGTGGCGCGCTACGGCGGCGAGGAATTCGTGGCGTTGCTGCCAGATACCGCTCAGGACCGCGCCGTGGAAATCGCGGAACGCATCCGCCAGGCCGTGGTCGGCCTGCACGCCCAGCATGAAGACAATGAAGGGGGCATCGTCACGGTCAGCATCGGCGTGGCCACCGTGACCCCCAAGCCAGGCGATGACGCCTCCGTACTGGTCGAAGCGGCCGACGCCGCGGTCTACCAGGCCAAGGAGGCGGGCCGCAATCGCGTCATGGCCGCCGACGCGTGAGCGGTCTTTACTTGCCCATCATCACCGCTTGCAGGCGGGTCTGCGCTTGCTGCACCTTCTGCGCCTGGGCAGTCAGTTCCTGCAGCAGCTTGTTCAGCTCGGCCTGCACGGTCGGGTCCTGCACGCGCGCCACCGGCCCCGACAGGTCGATCTGCGACTTGTGCGCATCCACGTAGTCGGCGATCGCCAGGCTGCTATCCAGCGTGCCCGTGATTTGCGGCAGCACTTCGCGGAAGGTGTTGGCCGGCAGGGTCACCGTCTTGTCGTAGGCCTTGTCGTAGACCGCCTTCAGGTCGTCCGGCTGCTTGAGCTGGGCGCGGGCGGCATCCGCCTTGGCCTGTTCCTTGGTCAGCGCCTCGCCCATGTCCTTCAGGCCGGACTGCACCGTCTTCAGGTCATCGCGGCGGGCGACCACGTCGTTCAGCGAACGCACCGCGCCTTTCTGCATCAGGTTGCCCATCGGCTTGACCGACGCATCCATGCCCGAATTGAAGTCCGTGATCACCGCGTATTGCGAGGCGTAGTCGCCGAACGACTTCTTCTCTTCATCCGTCAGCTTGGGCACGCGCACGCCGGGTTTGTCGACGATGCGGGTCTGCAGGAACTGCATGAACGCGGCGCGCTGTTCGGGTTCTTTGCTGCCGCAGGCGGCCAGCATCAGCGGCAAGGCGAGGGCCAGTGCAACGAACGGACGGAATAGGGATTTCATGGGGTGATTCTCCGAAAGCATAGGAAAGGGCACGGCCTCGAAAAGCGTCAGGCCAGCCCAGCCGCCGGCGAGCTTATCGGGTCATCGCCTGCCTTGCCACGGGTTTCAAACTTCATTTCAATCGAAGCGCAGCGATACAACTTTCACACACATTGACGTGAAAGTTTGCGTGTTAACTGATAGCGCACTGCACCTTGCGGCACAGGGGGCGGGGCACCCCGCCATGCCGCAGCTAAAAGAAAACCGCCCGGAGGCGGCGTTCTGCTGACGGAGGGCGGCGTTCGGTCTGATTCGACGCCCGGCTCCTGATGTCACGACGGGTCCTACACCAGGATGATGTCGTACTTCTCTTGCGTGTACGTGCTCTCGACTTCCAACGACACCCGCTTGCCGACGAAATCGCCCAGCATCGCCAGATGCTGGCTTTCCTCTTCCAGGAACAGATCCACCACGTCCTGCGACGCCAGGATGCGGAACTCCTTCGGATTGAACTGCCGCGCCTCGCGCAGAATTTCACGCAGGATCTCGTAGCAGACCGTGCGCGGCGTACGCACATTGCCTCGCGATTCGCACATGGGGCAGGGTTCGCACAACTGATGCGCCAGCGAGTCGCGGGTACGCTTGCGCGTCATCTCCACCAGGCCCAGCTGCGTGAAACCATTGACCGTCATGCGGGTACGGTCGCGCGACAGCGCCTTCTTCAGTTCGGCCAGCACGGTTTCGCGGTGTTCCTGTTCTTCCATGTCGATGAAGTCCAGGATCACGATGCCGCCCAGATTGCGCAGCCGCAGCTGGCGGGCAATCGCCTGCGCCGCTTCCAGGTTGGTCTTGAAGATGGTGTCGTCGAAATTGCGGCCGCCCACGAAGCCGCCCGTGTTCACATCCACCGTCGTCAACGCCTCGGTCTGGTCGATGATCAGGTAGCCCCCCGACTTCAGGTCCACTCGCCGCGACAGCGCCCTGGCGATCTCGTCGTCCACATTGGCCGTGTCGAACAGGGGGCGCTCGCCGCTGTAATGCTGGATGCGGTCCACCACCGACGGCGTATAGATGCGCGCCCACTCCAGCATGGCGGCAGTCGTCGTGCGCGAGTCCACCAGAATCGAGCCGGTCGAGGGCCCCACCATATCGCGCAGCACGCGCTGCGCCAGCGTCAGGTCCTGGTGCAGCAGTGTTGGCGCCGGGTGTGTGCGGGCGGCCGCCTGCACGCTGGCCCACAGCTTGCGCAGGTATTCCAGGTCAGCCGTCAGTTCTTCGTCATTGGCGCCTTCCGCCTGGGTGCGCACGATGAAGCCGCCTTTCTCCTCGGCAGGCATCAGCGCCTGCAAACGCTCTCGCAACTGGATGCGTTCGGATTCCGAATCGATCTTCTGCGAGATGCCGATGTGCGGATCGTGCGGCAGGTACACCAGCATGCGGCCCGCCATGCTGATCTGCGTCGACAACCGGGCGCCCTTGGTACCCAGCGGGTCCTTGACCACCTGGACCATGATGGTCTGGCCCTCGAAAAGCAGCTTTTCTATCGGGGTCGGCGTCAAGCCCTGGCTGCGCTCGCCGCGGTTCTCGCGCAAGTCCGCAATGTGGATGAACGCCGCACGCTCCAGGCCGATATCGATGAACGCGCTCTGCATTCCCGGCAGCACCCGCACGACCCGCCCCAGATAGATATTGCCGACGTGCCCGCGCTGGATGCTGCGTTCCACGTGCAGCTCCTGCACCGATCCCTGCTCGACCAGCGCGACGCGCGTCTCGAAGGGCGTGATGTTGATCAGGATATCTTCGCTCAGCGCGATGGTTGGGGGCATGGGGGCATCTTCTCCGGAGGGGTGGGGCGCGGGCGCGGCGCCAAGCCGAATAGTAAACGTACCTATGGGCCAGGCAAGTCGATGGTTCAACTCTATCTATATAGGCGCAAGTTCAGCTATCTATATATAGAGCGCCGCACGAGCGCAAGTTCGCCTCTCTATATATAGAAGGCCGTTCTGTGCGTAGATGGCTGCCCTGTGCGACAACCCGGGCAGTCCGCCAGCCAGGGCCGGCTGGTGTGGCGGACGGAGAAGTGTGGGGCAAGTCAGCGCGTAAGGGGCTCGCGGCCCATGGTGGCGGACGGGATCGTGGACCGGCGAGGCGGTTGCTGCGCCGCCCGAAGCGGAATTCATCAAGCTTTTTGCGTCCGGCGTGTGACAACGCAAAATTCTGTGCTATAGTCTCGCTCCTTCGCAGTTCAAGCGGTTTTGAACCGCGAAGCCAAGCAAGTGCAACGGATCTGGATGCCTCGGCAAGACAGATTTGCCGCAGGGCTCCAAGGCGATGAGTTGGTCAGCAGTTTGTGACCTGATTCTCGAACCAGCAGTCAGCGGGTTTTGCAAAAGATGGTGCAAATCAGGCAGAAGCCAGTTGCACAATCTGCAAAAGTTGTGCTATAGTCTTGGGCTTGGCTGGTGACAGCGAATCAGGGTTTACCCGGTAGGGTGGTCTGAATCAAGTTGCTAGCCGACTGAGCGGTAACCAACCTCTGGGGTTTCCCGGGGCTGCTGGAAAGTGAAGCGATTCACCGGAAAGCGGGGTTGCAAGATAGGGTGCAAATTAGGCAAAAGCCGGTTGCATAATCTGCAAAAGTTGTGTTATAGTTTCAGGCTTGGCAGTTGCCGAAAAGTTAGGGTTAACCCTGATGTTTCGATAGCTGCTAGGGCGAGACCTGAAGAGGTCGTAAGGCAGGGCGGTGAGTTCGAGTTGAAAAACGAAAACAAAGCTGACTTGACAAACGATAAAAACTTCTTCATAATCTCTTTTCTCTGCTGCAACGACAGCGACGACGCGAAAGCGAAGTTAGCCGAAGTTGAGGGGCAGAAGCAGTAAGAAGTAAACGCAGTACAGAATTTAGCAGTACCGCTCTTTAACAATTAAACA